>JANXVP010000403.1 GCA_025351615.1 Ramlibacter sp.
CGGACGCGTCGGCAGCCGCCTGCTGCTCAAGCTCGCGGCGATCTTCGCGCTCGTCGGCGTCGTGCCGGGCGTGCTGATCTACGCCGTCAGCTACCAGTTCGTGTCGCGCTCGATCGAAAGCTGGTTCGACGTCAAGGTCGAGGGCGCGCTCGACGCCGGCCTGAGCCTGGGCCGCGCCACGCTGGACACGCTGGCGAATGACCTGGCCAACAAGACCCGCACCGCCGCGATGCAGCTGGCCGACACGCCCGACGCCTCGGCCGGCCTGACACTGGAGCGCATCCGCGACCAGCTGACGGGCAACGACGCGATTTTGTGGAGCGCCAATGGCCAGCTGATCGCCAGTGCGGGCCAGTCGCGCTTCCAGCTCAACCCCGAGCGACCGACGCCGCAGCAGCTACGCAACACCCGGTCGCAGCGGTCGGTGGCCATCATCGAGGGACTGGATGAGCCGGGGCTTGCTGCCGCGTCCACCGCCAGGATCAAGGCCATGGCGGTGGTGTCCCCATCGGGCGTCGGGCTGCTGGCCGAGCCCCGCTTCCTGCAGGTGACGCAAACACTGCCGGCGACCCTGGTCGCCAACGCCATCGCGGTGCAGGAGGCGAACCGCGAATACCAGGAGCGGGCCCTGGGGCGCCAGGGGCTGCGGCGCATGTACATCGGCACGCTGACGCTCAGCCTGTTCCTGGCCATCTTCGGCGCGGTGCTGCTGGCCATCCTGCTGGGCAACCAGCTGGCCAAGCCCCTGCTGCTGCTGGCGGCCGGCGTGCGCGAAGTGGCGGCGGGGGACCTCAGTCCCAAGCCGATCCTGCTGGGCAAGGACGAACTCGGCGGATTGACCCGGTCCTTTGCCGACATGACGCAGCAGCTGGCCGATGCCAGGGACGCCGTGGACAGGAGCATGGGCCAGGTGAGCGCGGCGCGGGCCAATTTGCAGACCATCCTGGACAACCTCACTGCCGGCGTCATCGTGCTGGATGCGCAGGGCCGCATCGTGTCGTCGAATCCGGGAGCGACGCGGATCCTGCGCGTGCCGCTCGCGGTGTTCGAAGGGCAGCCACTGGCTGGGGTTCAGGGACTGGAATCGTTCGGAGCCGGCGTGCAGTCGCAGTTCGACGACTTCCTGAGCGAGCGCAAGCAGCACGGGCTCGACCACTGGCAGCAATCGTTCGAGGTCAATGCGGCGCAGCCCGGCTCGCCCCAGCATGCGATCACCATCGTTGCCCGCGGCGCCGAGATGCCCGGCAACGACCGGCTGCTGGTGTTCGACGACATCTCCGAGATCGTGTCGGCCCAGCGGGCCCAGGCCTGGGGCGAGGTGGCCCGGCGGCTGGCGCACGAGATCAAGAACCCGCTGACGCCGATCCAGCTGTCGGCCGAGCGGCTGGAGATGAAGCTGGCGGGCAAGGTCGAGGGCCCGGAGCGGGCGATCCTGGCCAAGTCCGTGAAAACCATCGTCGACCAGGTCGATGCGATGAAGCGGCTGGTCAATGAATTCCGCGACTATGCGCGGCTGCCCGCCGCCGAGCTCAAGCCGGTGGACCTGAACGCGCTGGTGAGCGACGTGCTGCAGCTGTACCTGCGCGAAGGCAGCGAGCGCATCGATTCAGCGATCCAGGTGCCGATCACGACGGAGCTGGATCCGGAATGTCCGCGGATCCTGGGCGACGCGCAGCAGCTGCGGCAGGTGATCCACAACCTGCTGCAGAACGCGCAAGACGCCACTGAGCCATCCGCAAAGCGCGAGGTGACCATTCGCACCCAGTACAACAGCCCGGCGAAACGGGTGCGGCTGATCGTGCAGGACACCGGCGCCGGATTCCCCGAACACATCCTCAAGCGCGCCTTCGAACCGTACGTCACGACCAAGGCCAAGGGCACCGGTCTCGGCCTCGCGGTGGTCAAGAAAATCGCCGACGAACATGGCGCGCGCATCGACCTGAAGAACCGGCTGGTGGACCAGGTGGTAGCGGGTGCCCAAGTATCGCTATCATTCGCAGTTGCGGCCTAGCAACAGTGCTCCATCGCCGCGGGGGGCGCGCAACGAATCATGGCAAACATACTGGTGGTTGACGACGAGCTCGGCATCCGGGACCTTCTCTCGGAAATCCTGAACGACGAGGGGCACAACGTCGAGCTGGCGGAGAACGCGGCGCAGGCGCGGGCGGCGCGCGGCCGGACCCGGCCCGACCTGGTGCTGCTCGATATCTGGATGCCCGACACCGACGGCGTAACACTTCTCAAGGAATGGTCGTCCGGCGGCCTGCTGACCATGCCCGTCATCATGAT
>JANXVP010000408.1 GCA_025351615.1 Ramlibacter sp.
AGCGCGCTCGGCGCTGGTGCGCGCCGAAGTCGCGTACACCGATGCGTCGCAGCGGCTGGTGCTGGCACGGCGCGAGGCGGCCGAGACCCAGAGCAAGTCGCACGAACTGCAGGTCGAGACGCTGCGCCTGACCCAGCTGGCCGAGCAGACGCGGGCCCGCAGCGAGCAGATTGCCGCCGACCTGGCCGAAGTCGACGGCCAGCTCGAGGATTTGCAGGAGCGCCGCGTCACGGCCGAGGGCCGCTTCGAGGAACTGGACATGCAGCTGGCCGACAGCCAGGAGCGCCACGCCCAGCTGGGCGATCGCGTGATCGAATCGGAGCGCAAGCTGGCGGAAAGCCGCGAGCAGCAGCGCAGCCTGGAGCGCCAGGCGCAGGAGGCGCAGTTCTCGCAGCGCTCGCTGGAAGCGCGCCGCGGCGAGCTGCAGCGCGCCATCGCAACCGCCGCCCAGCAGTCCGGGACCATCGCCGTGGAAGAGGGCCGGGCCCACGAAGAACTGGCGCGCCTGACCGACGCGGCGGCGCAGGCCGGCCTGCAAGGCGCGCTGGCCCTGAAGCTGGAGCGCGAAACGGCGCTCGGGGCCAAGCGCAGCGAATACGACGACCTGACCGCCAGGTTGCGGGCCAGTGACGAGCGCCGCCTGCAACTGGAACGCGAGCTGGACCCGATGCGCCAGCGCATCACCGAATTCCAGCTCAGGGAACAGGCGGCGCGGCTGGGTCTGGAGCAGTACGCGCAGCTTCTGGCCGATGCGCAGGCCGACCTCGAGGCGGTCGCCAGGTCGATCTTGGACGGCAACGTCAAGTTGTCCGGCCTGCAGGGCGAGATCGACCGCCTGCACCGCGAGATCGCGTCGCTCGGCGCGGTCAACCTCGCCGCCCTCGAAGAACTGACAACGGCGAGCGAGCGCAAGCAGTTCCTCGACGCCCAGTCGGCCGACCTGAACGAGGCCATGACCACGCTCGAAGATGCGATCCGCAAGATCGATGCAGAAACGCGCGACCTGCTGGCCGGCACCTTCAAGACTGTCAACGAGCACTTCGGCCGCATGTTCCCGGAACTGTTCGGCGGCGGCAATGCCAGCCTGGTGATGACCGGCGAGGAAATCCTCGACTCCGGCGTGCAGGTGCTGGCCCAGCCGCCGGGCAAGAAGAACCAGACCATCCACCTGCTTTCCGGCGGCGAAAAAGCGCTGACCGCGATCGCGCTGGTGTTCGCGATCTTCCAGCTCAACCCCGCACCGTTCTGCCTGCTGGACGAGGTCGACGCGCCGCTGGACGACGCCAACACCGAGCGCTACGCCAAGCTGGTGACCAGCATGAGCCGGGAAACCCAGTTCCTGTTCATCAGCCACAACAAGATCGCGATGGAGATGGCCGAGCAATTGATCGGCGTCACCATGCAGGAGCAGGGCGTCTCGCGCATCGTGGCCGTGGACATGGACTCTGCAGTCTCGATGGCCGAGGCCGCCTAGCCGGATGGACAAGTTTCCCTTGAGCAGTTTCACGCTGGGGCTGGCGATCATCGGCGGCCTGGTGCTGGCGGTGCTGGTGGCCTGGAACACCTGGAACTCGCGCCGCAACACGCCGCGCCAGGCCCAGCCGGACAACGCGGTGCCGGCCAGCGTCCCGGGCGATCCGATCGCCGAACGCCAGGAGCCTGCGTTCGACGCCGACACCGATCCCGTGCCACTGCCGTTGCCGGAGAGGAAGCCAGGCCTGGACGCCCTGATCGACGTGATCGCGCCCATCGTGCTGGATGGGCCGGCATCAGGCGAGGCGGCGCTGGCCGCGATGCCGACCACGCGCCGCGCCGGCAGCAAGCCGTTCGCCGTCGAGGGCCTGAACGTCGCCAGCGGCGAGTGGGAGCTGCCTCATGCCGGCCAGCGCTACAACGCGTTCCAGGCCGGCGTGCAGATGGCCAACCGCACCGGTGCGCTCAACGAGATCGAATACTCCGAGTTCGTGATGAAGGCGCAGGCTTTCGCCGATGCCGTCAACGGCTCTCCGGAGTTTCCGGAGATGCTCCACGAGGTGGCGCGGGCCCGCGCGCTGGACCAGGTCGCCGGCGACCATGATGCGCAGCTCGGTTTCACGCTGCGGGCGCGCAATGCCGCCTGGAGCCCGGGCTATGTGCAGCAGAACGCGGCGCGCCTGGGCTTCGTCTCCGGCGTGATCCCGGGCCGCATGGTGCTGCCGGCCCAGCTGCAGGGCCTGCCGCCGG
>JANXVP010000428.1 GCA_025351615.1 Ramlibacter sp.
CGAATTCGCCGTCCGCGATGTCGAAATCGATGTCCTGCAGCGCCTCGACTTTCTGGCCGCCGCGCAGGGTGAAGCTTTTGTGCAGGTGGCGAACGGCGATCTTCGCCCCGGCTGCAGGCTGTCCCGCCATCAGCGGTACGGACCGAGCACCCGCACTGCGTTGCGCGAGAACTCCAGGTTCACATTCCTGCGGATGTCGGCAGGCTCTTTCATGACGCCCCACTGAATCCATTCCTTTTGGTAGCGCTCCAGCGATTCGACGTTGACGCCGCCGTTCGGGTCGATGCCGGTGAAACTCATGCCGCTGCAGTCGGCGGGCATGGCAGGGACGTACTTGTTGATGGCGCGGCAGGCTTCGAGCATGTCGCCCTTCTGCAGCATCCGGGCATAGTCGCGCTGCGCCTTCAGGTGCGCCATCATGAAGCGCCTGGCGGCGTCGGTCTTGGCGAAGCCCTCGGAGAACAGCATGATGTTGGTGGCGTCGTTCATGGACGTCTTGTCGAGATCGGCTTCCGGCAGGGCGATACCCAGCTTCATCTTCGTTTCGATGGTCTGCAGCATCGGCGGATAGGCCATCACGGCGTCCACTGCTTTCTTTTCCAGGGCCGGGATGAACTGGTTGAACGGCATCTCCACGAACACCACATCGTCCTTGCCCAGGCCGCCATGCGCAATGCCGCGCATGACGTAATTGAGAGTGGTGGACTGCACGTTGTTCACCGCGATGCGCCTGCCCTTCAAATCAGCCATCGACTTGACCTGGCCGCTCTCGCGCAGGTCGGTGCGCACCAGCAGGCGCCCGGCACCCGTTGCGCCGCCGGCGATCGTGACGCCGGGCAGCACAGCCGATTTCTCGGCGACGATCTGGATCGGCAGGCCACGCTTGAAGGCGTTGAACAGCCCCGGTGTTGCGCTACCGCTGCCGACGTCCAGCTTGTCGGTCGCCAGCAGGGCGATCGCATCCGCGCCACTGGTCATGCGGGTGAGTTCGACATCCAGACCCTGCTCCTTGAAGTAGCCCTTGTCGAGGGCCAGGAAGATACCGACGTCGGCCGTGATGTAGAGGATGGACACCGTGACCCTGGTCGGTGGCCCGGGCAGGGCCTGGGCCAGCGCCGTGCCGATGGCGAGCAGTGCGCAGGCCAGGCAGGCAGAGAGTCGGCGCAAGAAGGTAGGGGACATGGCGATTCCTGGAGATCAGAGGCTGGGTGGATGGAACCGCATCCGGTGCATCGGGAACACATCCTCGATGTCCGGCGTGTCCCAATTGAGATCGATGGGGGCGGAGGCTTCCATCACCATCTGCGCGAGGGCATAGAGCCGTCTGGCCTCGGGCGCGAGCGCCTGAGGGTCGTTGGGCAAGGTATTGAAGTATTCGATCATGGCTTCCAGCCGCGGCAGGGTGGCGGCATGGAATTCACGCAGCAGCGCGATGGGCGTCGCAATCCGCTTTTCGGCGCGCGCCTTTTCGCTGCCGATCGACCATTCGGCAATCCAGGGGGCGAGGTCGGCAAAGGGCTCGGGCAACAACGGACCGGCGGGCGCGCCAGTCGCGGTCTGCGGCGGGTGAAACCTGATGACCGATGTCATGGTGCCTCCAGCATGTCGGCCGTGACGGCGAAGTGGTGCTGCAGCGCCATCTCCTGCTTCGACAACAGCACGTGGGGCATGACACCCGCAGCAAGCATTTGGTGCTGCGCCTCCATCGTGTTGAGGTCCTCCCGCACCACGTCGCGGCCGCGCGCCCGGAAGTAGTCCTGGCTGAGGCGCTCACCCAGATTTTTCGGCTTGTAGTTGTAGGTGCGGTTGGTCACCAGCGTGCGGCCTTCATCGATCGGCCAGAAGGTCATTTCGGCGCGGAAATGGTTGCCGGCAACGACCACGAAGTTGGGGAAAAACTCCACCACGTCGAAAGCCCAGTACTCGTAGCGGCTCGGGTTCATGCCGTCCGGCAGCATCGAGAAGTCGAAGTCGAAGGCCGGCAGCTGCTTGCGCCCGTACTTGATGGCGATGGCTTCGACCGGCAGGATGCGGTGGTCCGGATTACCCGGCGCCGAGTACCGGTGGTGGCGCTTCGTCAACTCCATGTGCGGCCGATGTCGCTGAGGATTGATTTTTCCTCCCTGGTAGTCTCGCGCCGTGTTCTTGTGCAGGTAGAGCGTGTGGTACCCCTCGGTGAACGAATTCACCCCCAGGTGCCAGTTGGCGTTCAGCTCGAAGCTGTAGCTGGCGACCTTGCGGTGCAGGTCCCAGTAGCCGGCGTAGCGGCCGAAGAATTCAGGGCCAAGGTACTCCTGCAGGGTCTCGCGCGGCTGCTCGTCGAAGTTCACGAAGATCAGGTTCTCCCAGACTTCGGACGTGACCGGGATCAGGCCGTAGTCGTCCTTGTTCACAGCTTCGAACATGTGGGGATCGGTGATCACCTCCAGCTTGCCTTCGTTCGAAAAAACCCAGCCGTGGAAGTTGCACATGAAGCTCTTGCGGCAGCCCTCGCCACCCCGCACCAGCTTGTTGCCGCGGTGCCGGCAGGCGTTGTGGAACACGCGGACCTTGTCGTCCTGGCCGCGCACCACCAGCAAGGACGTCTTGAAGGTGGGCACTTCCTGCACGAAATAGCTGCCGCGCTCAGGCAGGTCGTCGGTATGCCCGATGGTCAGCCAGGCGCGGCGAAAGATTTTTTCACGCTCCAGCTCGAAATGCTCTGGCGTCAGCATTGAGGCAAGGTCCACCCGGGTTTTCAGCTTGCCAGCCGGATAGCCTGGCTGCTGGCCAAGACGCTCCTGTCGCTGCGCAACGCTTTCAGTCGGCATCATCTCCACATCCACTCCTTGCGCTGCCGGGGCTGCAGGCCGCCGGAGGCGGTCGCAGGGCAACGATAGACACCCGCCCAGGGGGCTGAAAGCGGAGTTTTACCCTTGACTTGACCACCAGCGGCCGGGCTTCAAGTTCACCAGTCCCAGCCCAGCCATCCTAAACGACGATCCGGAGAACGAAAAACCGGTGTCGACGGCCTGGCCGCCGGAGCCGCGCAGACAACAAAAAGCCCTGCCGGATGGGCAGGGCTCTGGCAGCGGGGCTGGCTGCGCTGCTCAGTTGCCGGGAACGGATGGGCGCTCGTGGCGCTTTTTCCCGGCGACGCGTGCTTCGGCCGAAGTAAATTCGTGGGCATGACCGCTTTGGTGGGCTGCACGGCCACCGAGGCTGGCGATCTGCCGCTGGCGCTCCGGTGACATCGCGGCAAATCCACGCTTGGCGCGGGGCGCCGATCCCTCATATTTCTCTGTCATGTCGCTCTCCTTGAAACATCCCAGCCGATCGCTGGAAGACGTAGTTTGCAGAACTGCCAACTTTTTGGCAGGCCGGAGATCAAAAAAGGAATCCGTCCTACAGCTCTTCGGTAAGCGTTCCCTGGCCAGCAAGAATCGCGGCAAACTTTCCGGCGGATTTATTCGGTGCAGCGCAGCAGGTGTTCAACCGCAGTCTTACGTCCAAACAAGCCGCTCGGATACTGGTCGTTTGTCCAGTCGGTGCCGCCAGAACTCAGCCAGGGCTGCCGGCGCGCTCGTCTTTCGAATGGATGTCCAGCGCTTCGAGGAACCGCGAGACCATGTTGTAGGCCCCTACGGTGGCGACCAGTTCCACCACCTCGCGATCATTCAGGAAAGCGCGGACGGCAGCCACTGCTGGGGCCGGAACCTGGACCTGGCGGGTCATGCCGTCGGTCAGCGCGAGCACGGCCCGCTGCTCTGGCGTGTAGCGGCTGGAGCCCTCCCACGCGGCAAGATCGTCGAGCTGGCCTTGGGTCACGCCTTCTTTCAGGGCAATCGGGGCATGCTGCTCGGCCTCATAAGGTGCACCGTTGATGGCGGCGACGCGCATGATCACGAGTTCGCGCAGCGCCGGCGACAGGCTTGACTGCTGGCGGATGGCTGTGAGGTAGCCGAGCCAGCCTTCGGCCACCGGCGGACTGTGCAGCAGCATCTGGTACAGGTGCAGCACGCTCCCGCGTTCGCGGACGATGCGGTCCACCAGCGGCTGGCCGCCAGGCGCAGTGAGGTCGGCATAGGGAAGTCTGGCCATGGTCGGATCTCCGGGAAGTTCGTGGGGCGTGAATAAGACGCTGGATTGCTGTGATTTTCTACCCGAAATTGCAGCCCGGCCACTGCTAGATTGTCTGCAGGCAGAGGGGGAACATCCATGAACCTGATCAAGCACGAAGACGAGTTGTGGCTCTACCACGGCGCCCAGGAGGTATTTTCGTACCGCGAAGCGCTGGCGCTGGGACAGTTCCGCTTCGACTACGCGTATGTCCTGCCGGACCGCGGCCGCGAAACCATCTACGCCACGTTCTCGGCGCTGCTCGACGGCGAAACGTCGACCCTCAACATCTCGGTCGAAAAGAAGCCCGACGGGGACTGGCTGCGCGAGCACGCGATCGAACCCGGCACGCCGGGCAGCAGCGTCTTTTCAGACACCTAGCCGCTAGAACGCGGCAATGCCCGTCATCGCGCGCCCCAGGATCAGGGCATGGACATCGTGCGTGCCCTCGTAGGTATTGACCACTTCCAGGTTCACCAAGTGGCGGGCGACGCCGAATTCGTCGCTGATGCCGTTGCCGCCCAGCATGTCGCGGGCCATCCGCGCAATGTCGAGCGCCTTGCCGCACGAATTGCGCTTCATGATCGAAGTGATCTCCACCGCAGCCGTGCCCTCGTCTTTCATGCGGCCCAGCCGCAGGCAGCCTTGCAGGCCCAGCGCGATCTCGGTCTGCATGTCGGCCAGCTTCTTCTGGATCAGTTGATTGGCCGCGAGCGGCTTGCCGAACTGCTTGCGGTCCAGAACATATTGGCGCGCCCTGTGCCAGCAGTCCTCGGCGGCGCCAAGCGCGCCCCAGCTGATCCCGTAGCGTGCACTGTCCAGACAGGTGAAGGGGCCCTTGAGCCCGCGCACCTCGGGGAACGCGTTTTCCTGCGGGCAGAACACTTCATCCATCACGATCTCTCCCGTCACCGACGCGCGCAGGCCGATCTTGCCGTGGATCGCCGGCGCCGACAGGCCCTTGCTGCCCTTGTCCAGCACGAAACCGCGAATCGATCCCTCGTCGTCCTTGGCCCAGACCACGAACACGTCCGCGATCGGTGAATTCGTGATCCACATCTTGGAACCGGACAGGCTGTAGCCACCGGCGACTTTCCTGGCGCGGGTGACCATGCTGCCGGGGTCGGAACCGTGATCGGGCTCCGTGAGGCCGAAGCAGCCGATCCACTCGCCGGTCGCAAGCCTGGGCAAGTATTTCTGCCGGGTCGCTTCGTTGCCGAACGCATGGATGGGCACCATCACCAGCGACGACTGCACGCTCATCATCGATCGGTAACCGGAATCGACCCGTTCCACCTCGCGCGCCACCAGCCCGTAACAGACATAGCTCAGGCCGGCGCCGCCATAGGTTTCGGGGATCGTCGCGCCGAGCAGGCCGAGCTCGCCCATCTCCCGGAAGATCGCGACGTCGGTCTTCTCGTTGCGGAACGACTCCAGGACGCGAGGTGCCAGGCGCTCCTGCGAATATGTGGCGGCGGATTCGCGCACCATGCGCTCGTCGCCGGTCAGCTGCTGGTCCAGCAGCAGCGGATCAGCCCAGTGGAAGGATGCTTTCGAGGTAGCCATGCGATCTCCGCGGTCCATACAAACAATAAAAAAAGCGCTAGGCCGGAATAACCGCGGTGGCCTCGATCTCGACCTTGGCCCGGTCTTCAATCAATGCCTTCACTTCCACCGCCGTCATTGCCGCGTTGTAGCTGCCGATGATTTCCCGGAATGCCAGGCCGATTTCCCTGCCAGCAGCGAGGTACTCCCGCTTGTCGGTCACGTACCAGGTCATCCGCACGATATTCTCGGGCTTCCCGCCCGCTTCGCGCAGCACCTCGGCGACATTTTGCAAGGCCTGCCGCACCTGCTGGGCAAAATCGTCGCTGTGGAACACGCCCTGGGAGTCCCAGCCGACCATCCCGGCGATAAACAGCATCCGACCGCTGGCGGCGACGCCATTGGCATAGCCCCTGGGACGCGGCCAGCCCGGGGGCAGGATCACCTCCATCGCATTCATGATTTTTCTCCGGTGTTCTTGACCAGTTCGCGGGCGATGATGAGTTGCTGCACCTCGCTCGCGCCTTCGTAGATTCGCAGCGCCCGGATTTCGCGGTAGAGCTGCTCCACGACGTTGCCGCTGACCACACCCTGCCCGCCGAAAATCTGCACTGCGGCGTCGATCACCTGCTGCGCCCCTTCGGTCGCGGTGAGCTTGGCCATGGCGGCTTCGCGTGTGACATTGCGGCCCTGGTCACGCTGCCAGGCGGCGCGGTACACCAGCAGCGCCGAACTGTCGATCGTCGTTGCCATCTGCGCCAGCTTGGCCTGGGTCAGCTGGAAATCCGCCAGCGTGTGGCCGAACATCTTTCGCGTCGTGGCACGCTGCAAAGCCTCGTCCATCGCATGGCGCGCAAATCCCAGCGCCGCGGCGGCAACCGAAGTGCGGAATACGTCGAGCGTGCGCATCGCCACCTTGAAGCCTTCGCCGGCCGAGCCGATGCGCTGCGACAACGGCACCCGGCACCCCGTGAAGCGAAGCCGCGCCAGCGGGTGCGGGGCGATGACGTGGAGGCGCTCGGCGACCTCCAGGCCGGGCGTCCCGGCGTCGACGATGAAGGCCGAGATGCCGCGGGAGCCGCGGACCGGCCCTGCGCCCGCCCCGTCATCGCTGCGCGCGAACACCACGTAAAAATCGGCGATGCCGCCATTGGAAATCCAGGTTTTCTCGCCATCCAGGACGGCATGCTCGCCTTCGATCCGCGCGCTGCATTGCAGCGCCGCCACGTCGGAGCCAGCGTGCGGCTCGGAGAGCGCGAAGGCGGCGATCGATTCTCCCCGCGCAACTTTTCCAAGATAGCGCTCCTTCTGCGCCAGCGTCCCCTGCAGACTGATCGCGCCGGAACCCAGCCCTTGCATCGCAAACGCGAAATCGGCCAGCCCGCTGCGCCGCGCCAGGGTCTCGCGGATCAGGCAGATCGCACGCGTGTCGATCTGCGCCGAAACGCCCCAGGGCTCGCCGCCAACCGCATGCCGCAGCCAGCCGGCGTCGCCCAGCGAGCGCACCAGGCCGCGGCATTCCGTATCGACGTCCGGGCCGTGCTGATGCGGGATGTGGCATGCCGCCCAGGCATCGAGGTTGCGCGCAAGTTCGCGGTGGCGGTCCTCGAAGAAAGGCCAGTCCAGATGGCTGGTTTCGGTGCTGACGGGCATGTCAATTGCCTTCGAAATGCGGCTTGCGCTTGGCCACAAACGCCTCGTAGGCGCGCGCGAAATCCCCGGTCAGCATGCAGAGCGCCTGGGCCTGGGCTTCGGCTTCGATGGCCTGTTCGATCGTCATGGCCCATTCCTGGTGCAGCATGGACTTGGTGATGCCATTGGCGAAGCTTGGCCCGTCGGCCAGGTCGCGGGCCAGCGCCTGCGCATCGTCCAGCAATGCCTCCGGCGCGCAGAGCCGGTTGAAGAAACCCCAGCGCTCGCCCTCCTCACCGCCCAGCGACCGGCCGGTGTAGAGCAATTCGCTGGCCCGGCCCTGACCGACGATGCGTGGGAGCATGGCGCAGGCCCCCATGTCGCAGCCGGCCAGGCCGACCCGATTGAACAGGAAGGCCGTCTTGCTGCGCGCGGTGCCCAATCGCAGGTCCGATGCCATCGCGATGATCGCACCGGCGCCGGCACAAATCCCGTCGATGGCGGCGACGATCGGCTGCGGACAGACGCGCATCGCCTTGACCAGATCACCGGTCATGCGGGTGAACATCAGCAGTTCCGGCGCCGTCAGCCGCACCAGCGGTCCGATGATTTCGTGCACATCGCCCCCGGAACAGAAATTGTCCCCAGCACCGACGATCACCACCGCCTTGACATCGGGCGCATGGCGAAGCTGCTCGAACAGGTTGCGCAGCTCGGCGTACGACGCGAAGGTGAGCGGGTTCTTGCGCTCGGGACGGTTCAAGGTGATGGTCGCGACGCCTTGGCTCACTTCCCAAAGGAAATGCGTAGCGCGGTACGCTGCCAGCGGGCGCGAATTGCCCGCCAGCAGCGCCGGATCGACACGGTCGGTCGCGTTCATTCTGTCTCCTTGATCACGGCTGTTCAGACAGCCTGAACGGCAATGGATTTCTCGCGCTCGAGGTTGCGCTCGAGCTGGCTTTTGCCCGAGCGGTAGGGCCTGGGCCATGGCACCTCGGTGTAGCCGATCTTCGCGGCTTCGAGCAAGGTCCACGATGGCGTCGCCAGGTGCGGCCGAGCGATGGCGCACAGGTCGGCGCGGCCGGCCGCGATGATGCTGTTCACATGGTCCGCCTCTGAAATCGCACCGACCGCGATGGTCGGGATGCCGACTTCGTTGCGGATGCGGTCGGCAAACGGAGTCTGGTACATCCGCCCGTACACCGGCGCCTGTTTCTTGCTCACCTGGCCTGACGAGCAATCGATCATGTCCGCCCCGGCGGTCTTGAAAGCCCGCGCGACTGCCACCGCGTCATCTGCCGTAATGCCGCCCTCGACCCAGTCATGCGCCGAAATCCGCACCGAGATCGGCAACTGCTGCGGCCAGACGGCGCGCATCGCCCGGAACACTTCGAGCGGATAGCGCAGCCGGTTGTCCAGCGAACCGCCGTAATCGTCGGTGCGCTGGTTGGTCAGCGGCGAGATGAAGCTGGAAAGCAGGTAGCCGTGCGCGCAGTGCAGCTCCAGCCAGTCGAATCCGGCCTCTTGAGCCCGGCGCGTGGCGGACACAAAGTTGTCACGGACCCGGTCCATGTCGTCCCGCGTCATGGCGCGTGACCACTGGCTGACGCCGTCGAGGTATTGCTGCGGCGATGCGGAAATCAGTGGCCAGTTGCCGTCGTCCAGGGGCAGGTCCTCGCCTTCGTCCCAGGGGACACGCGACGAGCCCTTGGCGCCGGCGTGACCGAGTTGCAGCGCGATCCTGGCGTCGCTGTGCGCGTGGACAAAATCGACGATGCGTCGCCAGCCGTCGCGCTGACGCTCGTTCCACAGCCCGGGGCAACCGGGCGTGATCCGTGCGTCGGCAGATGGGCATGTCATCTCCGCCATCACCATCCCCGCGCCTCCGGTGGCGCGGGCACCCAGATGCACGAGATGGTAGTCCCCGGGAACGCCATCGACACATGAGTACTGCGCCATCGGCGACACCACGACGCGATTCTTCAGTGTCACGCCGCGCAGCGTGAAGGGCGTGAACATCGGCGGCACGGAATGCTGCAGCAGCGAACGGTTGACACCGCTGCGCTGCGCGATCCAGTCTTCATAGTCCTCGACGTACGCCTTGTCGCGCAAGCGCAGGTTTTCGTGGCTGATGCGCTGGCTGCGGGTCAGCAGCGAGTAAGCGAACTGCCGGGGCGGCAGCTGCGCATACCGCGCGACGTTCTCGAACCATTCCGTTGAGTTGCGTGCTGCGTTCTGGATCTTCAGCACCTCGACGCTGCGCACGGCTTGGTAGTCTTTCAGCGCCTGCGCCAGGTCGCCGGGCTGCCTTTCGATGCAGCGGGCCAGTTCGATCGAATCCTCGAGCGCGAGCTTGGTGCCCGAGCCGATCGAGAAATGCGCCGTATGCGCGGCGTCGCCCATGAGCACGACCGGCGTGCGGCCGTCAGCGCCGCCCTGGTGCACCCATGTCTTGCACACCACGCGCGGAAACCTGATCCACTGGGCCGAGCCCCGCAGGTGCGAGGCATTGGACAACAGTGGGTGGCCGTCCAAAGCCTTCGCAAACAGCTTTTCGCAAAAGGCGATCGACTCCTGCTTTTCCATCTGGTCCAGGCCGGACGCCAGCCAGACCTGCTCCGGAGCCTCCACGATGAAGGTGGATGTGTCGCCGTCGAACTGGTAGGCATGGGCCTGGAACCAGCCCCATTGCGTTTCCTCGAAGGCAAAGGTGAAGGCCTCGAACTTCTTGTGGGTACCGAGCCAGACGAAGCGGCACTGGCGCAGGTCGATGTCCGGCTGGAAGGTCGCTGCATGCTGCGTGCGGATGCGGCTGTTCAGCCCG
>JANXVP010000459.1 GCA_025351615.1 Ramlibacter sp.
CGGCTGCGAGCCGGCGCCGCTGCTGCTGGGCTTCATCCTGGGGCCGATGATGGAGGAGAACCTGCGCCGGGCCTTGCTGCTCTCGCGCGGGGACTGGAGCGTGTTTGTCACGCGCGGGCTGTCCGCGGGCCTGCTGGCGGCGGCCGCATTGCTGCTGGTGATCGTGCTGCTGCCAGCGGTCAAGCACAAGCGCGAGGAAGCCTTTGTCGAGGAATAACACCCTCTCCACCGCCACTCGCAACGGCGCCTTCGGGCGCCGTTTTAAATCGCTTTGCGCGGCAGTTGTGCAGATCGGCCGCAGGCGCGACCATCGGTGGATGCGCACTCTCCGTCTGTCTCCGCCCGCCTGGGCTTCGCTTTTGCTTGTCCTCGCCGCAACATCGGTGTCGGCCGTGGAGGCCGATGCCGACCCGTCGTTCAAGTTCACGACAGGTCTCTATCTGTCCAACGGAGGCGGGATGCCGTCCGGCCAGGGCCTGGACCTGAACCTGCGGCACAGCTCCGACTTGGGCAACGTCTGGATCGGGTCGTTCCGCGCACTGGCGCCAGATGTGACGCAGTTGCGCGCCGGATGGGACCGCACATTCAAGCTCGGGGCGGTGCGTCTGCAACCGTCGCTGCAGACCGCCTTTGGCGGCTTCTGGGGCGGCAGTCTCTACCTGGAGGCCGGTGAGACCTGGTTTGCGGGCGCGGGCATCGGCCGGACCAACCTGCGGCCGTATGTCAATCTCAACTTCGACCCGAACGACGCCTGGACGCTGGCGGCAGGCCGGCGCTGGAGCGACAACCGTTCGCTGAGCTTGTTGCTGGTGGGCGATAACCGGCAAAACCCCGGCCAGCGCCATCTCCACCTGAGCTATCGCCAGCCGCTCCCCAATGGGGAACGCCTGACGCTGGACCTGCTTGCCAAACGGGGTGACGTCGACGGCAGCACGATCAGCAGGCTCGGCCTGACAGTGGGCTACGACTGGAGGCGGCACTTCGTCCGGGTGGCGTGGGATCCGAAGGCGAACTTCACGCCGCAGGACATGCTTCGGCTGTCGGCCGGCGTCCGCTTCTAGAATACGGCTTCAGGAGACCGCACACACATGAAACGCCGCCAACTTCTTCAGGGCGCAGCTGCCATCGCCGTGCCAGGGCTGGCACTGGGCCAGGACAAATACCCATCCAAGGCCATCCAGTGGATCTGTCCTTACGCTGCCGGAGGCAACGCCGACAACCGGTCGCGCCAGGTCGCGCGCGTGATGGGCGCCATGCTGGGACAGCCGATCGTCGTCGACAACAAGGCGGGCGCTGGCGGCAATATCGGTACCGAAGCCATCGCGCGAGCCAAGCCGGACGGGTACACGCTGGGGATGGGCAATTTCGCGCCCCTGGCGGTGAACAAGGCGTTGTTCAAGAAGATCAACTTCGACCCGCAGACCGACCTGGTGCCGATCGGGCTGATCGAGAGAGGTCCCTTGATCCTGATGGTGCGCAACGACTCGCCCTACAAGTCGGTCAAGGACATCGTGGCCGCCGCCAAGGCTGAACCCGGGAAACTCAGTTACGCATCGGGCGGCATCGGCGGCACCCACCACCTGAGCGGCGCCCTGTTCGAGCACGCCGCCGGGATCGACATGATCCACGCGCCGTACAAGAGCGGATCCGCCGGCGCGACCGACCTGATGGGCGGCCAGGTGCAGATGATGTTCGAGCAGATGTACGCGGCGATGCCGTCGATCAAGGGCGGCAAGCTGCGCGCGCTGGCCATCACCAGCAAGACACGTTCCCCGCTCGCGCCGGAGATTCCCACGATGGCGGAGCAGGGCTATCCTGAAGTGGAAGTCCTCAACTGGCAGGGGCTGGTCGGCCCGAAGGGCATGGCACCGGAGCTGGTGCGCCAGCTGAACTCGGTCCTGAACAAGGCCTTGCAGGAGCATGACCTGCGGGACAAGATCCTGAGCCAGGGCAACGAGGTCGGGGGCGGCACACCCGAGCAATTCGCCGCCTTGATCAAGACCGAGACGCCGCGCTGGGCCAAGGTGGTCAGGGACGCGAGAATCGATCCCGAGTAATGGCAGTCCGGTGTCGCTCGCGCCCGCCAGCGACCCGTCTGCCGTCATTGAAACATATGCGAATCCTGCTGGTCGAAGACGACGACGTGTTGCGTGAGCTCATGCTGCGCAGCCTGCAGGACCGGGGCCATGGGGTCGACGTCGCCACGTCGATGGCTGACGCCGACCAGCAGTGGCAGGTCCACCGCTTCGATGCCATCCTGCTCGACCTGACGCTGCCGCGCACCGGCAGCAAGCAAAGCGGGTTGGGCAACGGCCTGGCGGTGTTGCGCGAAGCGAGGGCGCGCGGCGACCGGACGCCGGTGCTCATACTGACCGCGCGGGATCGCACCGAAGAGCGGATCGCCGGGCTCGACGCCGGCGCCGACGACTATCTGGGCAAGCCGTTCGATCTCGGTGAGGTCGAAGCGCGGCTGCGCTCGCTGGTGCGCCGGGTCCGCGACAGCGACGATCGCGCGGACCTGGGTGACCTGGCGCTGGACCGTCGCGCGCGGCGCTTCTTCCTGTCGGGCGAGCCGCTGGACCTGCCGGCGCGGGAATTCGCGGTGTTATGGGAGTTGATGACGCCGCCCGGCCGGGTCGTCAGCAAGCGGAACCTGTCGGAAAAACTCTCCGAAGCCAACGGCGTGCTCGGCGACAACGCACTGGAAGTGTTCATCTCCAGCCTGCGCAAGAGGATGCGGTCCAGCCGGGTCGGCATCCGGACCCGCCGCGGGCTGGGCTACGTGATGGAGGAAGCCGGCGCGGCGACAGAGTCGGTGCCTGACTGACGTTCCATGAGCAAGCCAGTCCTGATCGCCGGCGCCGGCCTGGGCGGCCTGTCGGCGGCTATCGCCTGCGCCCGCGCCGGCAGGCAACCCCGCGTGTTCGAGCAGGCGGGCGGTTTCGATGAAGCCGGGGCCGGCATCCAGCTCGGGCCGAATGCGACGCGGGTCCTGCAGTCCTGGAATCTGGGACCGGCACTGGCCCAGGTCGCCGCATTTCCACCGCGCCTGTCGGTGCGCAGTGCCGGCAGCGGCGACGTTCTGGCGCAACTGCAGCTGGGAGGCGCGGCGCTGGAACGCTACGGCGCACCTTATGCGACCCTGCATCGCGCCGACCTGCACCGGCTGCTGCTGGAGGGTGCCGAAGCCGCCGGCGCCGAACTGATCCTGGACACCCGCATCGAATTCCTGCGTGAATCGGCGGACGCAGTGCTGATCGGCAAACCCGGCTTCGCAGAAGA
>JANXVP010000495.1 GCA_025351615.1 Ramlibacter sp.
TCCGCGAGCCACTTCAACGCTGAGGGGGTCTTCTTCACTTCAGGCAGCTTCATGAGTTGAGGATACCGATGTGAAGCGACCCCGGCCCCGCGCAGGCGGCCCCGTTTGTCGGGGGCCGCGCCTACCGACGACGAGTTACAAAACTTGGGCCACCAGCGTAGTAAGACCCTGTCCGTGCGGCGCGCGCCGCTTACCTTTGGCTACCTCGACAGGGCGAAGCAGGTCGTCAGGTCCAGCGGCAGAAACGTTAACTGGATAGAACAAGGCAATCCGCCATGCCATCGGGCGGGCCTTGCTCCCCGGGAGACATCATGGACAAGATATCGCTGCGCCAACTCGTCAACGGCTTGCTGGTGGGCCTTTGCGCCATTGTTTTCACCGCCTGGGCCCATGCGGATCCACCGTCGCGTGTCGCACGGCTGGCCTTTTCAAGCGGTTCGACCAGTTTCTCGCCGGGCGGCGAAAGTGAATGGGCCCGGGCAACCGTCAATCGGCCCCTGATCACAGGAGACCGCTTGTGGGTCGACGCAGCCTCGCGCGCTGAGCTGCAACTGGGGGGCGCCGCGATCCGGCTGGGTCCACACACCAGTGTGACGCTGCTCAACGTCGACGACCGCATCGCCCAGTTGCAACTGACCCAGGGCAGCTTGAACCTCAGGATCTGGCATCTGGCCCGCAACCAGTCCTTCGAAATCGACACGCCCAATCTTGCCTTTTCGATCCGGCGTCCGGGCAGCTACCGCATCAACGTCGATTCCGGCAGCGAGTCGACGGCGGTCGCGGTCCACGCCGGCGAGGCTGAGGTCTTCGGGGAGGGCAGCGCGTTTGTGGTCGACCAGGCCCGCAGCTACCGCTTCTGGGGCACGGGCCTGCGCGACTACGAAGCCGTTGCGATGGCCGAACCCGATGATTTCGACCACTGGTCGGCCTCCCGCGATCGCCGCTGGGAAGATTCGAGGTCGGCGCGCTACGTTTCGCGGGACCTGATCGGCTACCAGGACCTGGACGACTACGGCTCGTGGCGCAGCGTTGCCGGCTACGGCAATGTCTGGACGCCGCAGCGCGTCGCCGCGGACTGGGCGCCGTATCGCGACGGGCATTGGGCCTGGGTCGAGCCCTGGGGCTGGACCTGGGTCGACAACGCCCCGTGGGGCTTCGCGCCGTCGCACTACGGACGCTGGGCCTATCTCGGCAGCGCCTGGGCCTGGGTGCCGGGGCCGATGGCGGCGGTCCCGGTCTACGCGCCGGCGCTGGTAGCTTTTATCGGCGGCAACAACTTCAGCGTATCCGGTTACGGATCGGGCCCGCCCGCCATCGGATGGTTCGCGCTGGGCCCCCGCGATGTGTACCGACCGTCGTATGCGTCCAGTCGCGGGTATTTCACGCGTGTCAACACCAGCAACACCGTCGTCAACATCACGAACATCACCAACATCTACAACAACGTGAACGTCACCCGGACTGTGTACGTGAACCAGCAGGTGCCGGGCGCGGTCGTCGTTGTTCCTGCCACTGTCTTCATCCAGTCGCGGCCGATCGCGCGGGAGGCGGTGCGAATCACCAGGGAGATGATTGCCGCCACACCCGTTGTCGCAACGGCGCCGGTTGCCCCCATGCTGACCAGCCTGCTGGGCGCGGGCCTGGCTGCCGGTGCCCGGCCGCCGGACGCTGTGCTGGGCCGACGGGTCTTGTTCAGGGAGACACCACCCCCCGTCGCCGTTCCGTTCGCGGCCAGGCAAGCCGCGTTCGCGGCGAACCCCAGCAGGTCCCCCGACCCAATCTCCATCGCCCCGGCGACGCCTGCGGCGCCGACCCGGTTGCCTGCGGTGCAAGTGGTGACGGCCCCAGCGGCGCTAGCTCCTCCGCCACGCTTGCTTCCCGAAACACCGCGCAGGGACGCAGCCGCGCCGCCCGTTGCCCGCCCCGAGGAGCGTGACCACAGGGTGTCACGGGACCAGGAACGTGCAGTCAGCCAGCCGAACCGCGCCAGTCAGCCTGCATTGCCCCTGGCCGCGAGTGCGCCGCACCCGGTGGAGGTCGCACCGCGCAATGCAGCGAGGCATCCGGTCGATGAGGAGCGCCGGACGACTCCGCCACCGGCGGCGATCCGGATTTTTGAGCCGCCGCGGCTTGCCATGGCGCCGCCGGTGGCGCATGCGTCACTGCCCGTCGTGCATGCTGCGCCGCCGGCGGCTGGCGCTGTTCATGCCCCGCCGGTCCTTTCGGGTGCGCCGTCGCCTGCACAAGCGGCCTCCCACGGGGACGGCGGCGGACAGCGAAGGAAGGGCGAAGACCGGCGCAACGGCGAGGAAGGGCGCAACCGCTGATCGGCACGAGTGCCCGCACCGGCGGCGGGTTCGGGCGCTAGCCGACCAGCGCGGTGCGGGGGTGGAAGGTTTTGGGGATGCCCGCCGCCGCGACCCCGCTGCGCAGTGTCTCCTGGGGCAAGGCCTGCGCCAGCAGCGCCCGTGCCGCCAGCAGTTTCTTCAGGTCGATGCCGGTCGGGTAGTTCATGCTTTCCAGCATGAACACCAGATCCTCGGTCACCACGTTGCCGGACGCTCCGGGCGCGAATGGACAGCCGCCCAGGCCCGCCAGGCAGGAGTCGAAACTGCGGATGCCCTCGTCCAGCCCAGCCAGCGCATTGGCCAGGCCGAGGCCCATCGTGTCGTGCAGGTGGAGCTTGACCAGCTTCGCTCCGATTGCGTCCTGCACTGCGCGGACCACCGAACGGATCTGCGCCGGATGCGCATAGCCCACGGTGTCGGCGAGTGCGACAGCGTCGACGCCGCTGCCGGCCAGCGCCCTGGCGACGCGGACGACCCGTTCCAGCGCGACATCGCCTTCCATCGAACAGCCGAATGCCGTCGCAGCGGCAGCATCGATGCGCATCGGCCTGGGCTGCGCGCGAACCCAGTCGACGATCGCGCTGACCACGTCCAGCTGGTCGTCGGTGCTCTTGTTGGTATTGGCGCGGCTATGACTGTCGCTCACGGAAATGGGAATTGCCAGGACGTGGACCCCGGCTTCGTAGGCTGCAATCGCACCCTTGAGGTTGGCGGCGAGCGCGCAGACCGTGAGGCCTTCGATCCCGAGCGCGCCGGCCACCACAGCCGCGGTGTCCGCCATTTGCGGGACGAGGCGCGGCGGCACGAAGCTGCCGACTTCGATCTCCCGCAGACCGGCCGCTGCCAGCTGGCGGATCCAGCGCAGCTTGGTGTCGGTGGGCATCATCTGGCTGGCGATCTGCAGGCCGTCGCGCGGGCCGACTTCGCAGATGCGGACGTGTTGCGTGTTCATTGCTCGACCTTGATGTTGGCGTGGGTGATGATGTCCCTGGATTTCTGGATGTCAGCCCGGATCAGCGCGCCGAATTCATCCGCGGTCGCCCGAGCCGGTTCCAGGCCCTGGGCGAGCAGCGCGCTGCGCACGTCGGGACGTTGCAGGATCTTGTTGATGTCCGCATTGAGTCGGGTGACAACCGGCTGCGGCAGGCCCGCCGGCGCCATGATGCCGTAGTACGAGACCACACTGTAGTCCTTGTACCCGGACTCGGCCACCGTGGGCACGTTGGGCAGGGCCGGATTGCGTTTGGGCGAAGTCACGGCCAGCGCGCGAATCTTGCCGGCGGCGAGCAGCGAAGCCGCGGAAGAAATCGACGACCCCGCAAACTGCAGATGGCCGCCGAGCAGGTCGGCCAGCGCCGGCGACGAGCCCTTGTACGGAATGTGCTGCATCTTGAAGTTACCCGACAGCTGCAGCAGTTCGATCGCGATGTGGACGGCGCCGCCGGTCCCCGACGTGCCGTAGCTCAGTTTGCCAGGCTCGGCCCGGGCAGCGCGGATCACATCGTCCAGGGTCTTGTACGGCGAGTTGTCCGGGACGATCAACACCATCGGCGTCGTTGCGACCAGCGCGACCGGCGTCAGATCCTTGAGCGGGTCGTAGGCCACCTTGACCAGCAGCGGAATCAGCGAGACGTTGTCGGTCTGGGCCACCACGAGGTCGTAGCCGGCATTGGGAGAACGCGCAGCTTCCGCCAGCCCCAGCGCCGTGCCGGCGCCGGGCTTGTTGTCGGGGACAACCGTCCATCCGTTCAACTCGGCGAGCCTGGTGCTGAGCAAGCGACCGACGAAGTCCGTGCCGCCACCCGGCGTCGATGGAATGATCATCCGGATCGGTTTGGCGGGATAGCTCTGGGCCTGCGCAATGCCTGCGGCGGCAAGGATCAGAAAGGCGAATGTGCGGCGGATCATGGGTCGGCTCGAATTTCAGGTTCGGTGTGTCGGGGTCAGAGCGCCGCTTCGAAGCCGCTCTGGAAGTGCTCGCGCATCAGCTTCATCGCGCCGTCCGCATCGCGCGCCTTCAGGGCTGCCAGCAGCTCGCGGTGTTCATGGAGCGATTGCTGGATCCGGCCGGTCTTGAGCAGTGAGCTGTGGCCGTTCAGCTTCATCACCTTGCGCAGGTCGTTGACCATCTGTTCCCGCCGGCGGTTGTTGGCGATCAGGACCAGCCGCGCGTGGAAGCGCACGTTCAACGCCAGGAAAGCCTGGGTGGCGGTGTTCTTTTCCACCAGCGGCACATTCTCCAGTTGCCGGTGCAGGTCTTCGAGCTCGAGCAGGTCCGCGGCGGTGGCATGGCGGGCCACGGCGGCCGCGGCATCGCTTTCAAGGAGGCCGAGCAGGTGGTACACGTCGGCCAGGTCGGCATCGGAAACTTCGGTCACATAGGCGCCGCGCCGCACCTTCATGGTGACGAGGCCTTCCGCCGCCAGCACTTTCAGGGCTTCGCGCAGCGGCGTGCGGCTGATGCCAAATTCCTGGGCGATGCGCAGTTCGTCGATCCAGCTGCCAGGCTGCAGCTCGCGCAGGAAAATGCGCTGGCGCAAATGTTCGGCGACTTCTTGGTACAGCGCGCGTGGCGCCAGGGCAGGCAGGGACATGCGAAATTCTGGCGTCGTGGCTGTTCGTAATCAATAATTATGACCGCGTTGAAGCCGTTAGACTTCAGGAGGCGCGAAACACCACGGACACCTCATGAGCCAGACCCCTCCCGATCGCGATGCAGCCGATGCCAGCCTCGAGGCCTGGTCGAAAGCCGCTGCCAGGTCCGCTCCCGGCGGCGACCTGCAGGCCCTGAACTGGAACACGCCCGACGGCATCGCCGTCAAGCCTCTGTACACTGCCGCCGACCTCCAGGGCCTGCCGGACACCAACAGCTTGCCGGGGTTCGCCCCGTACCTGCGCGGACCGCAGGCCACGATGTACGCGGCGCGGCCCTGGACCATCCGCCAGTACGCGGGCTTCTCCACCGCCGAAGAATCGAATGCCTTTTACCGCAAGGGCCTCGCCGGCGGCGGCCAGGGCGTGTCGGTGGCCTTCGACCTGGCGACGCACCGCAGCTATGACAGCGACCATCCACGCGTGACGGGCGACGTGGGCAAGGCCGGCGTGGCCATCGACTCGGTGGAGGACATGAAGATCCTGTTCGACGGCATCCCGCTGGACCAGGTCAGCGTGTCGATGACCATGAACGGCGCGGTCCTGCCGGTGCTGGCGGGTTACATCGTGGCCGCCGAGGAACAGGGCGTCTCACAGGACAAGTTAAGCGGAACCATCCAGAACGACATCCTCAAGGAGTTCATGG
>JANXVP010000117.1 GCA_025351615.1 Ramlibacter sp.
CGAGCAGCATTTGCACCGCCCGCAGGTCTGCGCCATGGTTGAGCAAGTGGGTGGCAAACGCATGGCGCAGCGTGTGCGGAGACAGCGGCGCCGTGATGCCGGCGGCCACGGCATGCTTCCTGACGATCATCCAGAACATCACGCGCGACATTCCGTGTCCGCGTGAGGTGACGAAGAGGTCGTCGGTCTGCTGGCCGGCCAGGATGACGTTGCGGGCCTCGGCCAGGTAGCGCGTGATCCAGTCGGCGGCGATCTCACCGAACGGCACCAGCCTTTCCTTGCTGCCTTTGCCCAGCACCCGCAGCACGCCTTCGTTCATGCCGAGGTTGAAAGTCTTCAGCCCCACCAGTTCGCTCACCCGCAGCCCGCTCGCGTACATCAGCTCCAGCATCGTGCGGTCGCGCAGCCCAAGCGCGCTGTCGACGTCAGGGGCCGCCAGCAAGGTCTCGACCTGGTCCTCGCTCAGCGTCTTGGGCACCCGCAGCGGCTGCCTGGCCGATTGCAGCTTCAGCGTCGGATCGGCCGTGATGAACCGCTCGCGCAGCGCCCAGCGGAAATAGCGCTTGAAGACAGTCAGCCGCCGGTTGGCCGAGGTCGCGCGGGTCTGGCTGTGGCGCGCGGCGAAGTAGGCATTCAGGTCGGACTCGGCGCTGGCATCGATTGCCTTGCCCCGCGGGGCCAGCCAGCGGCCATACAGGAGCAGGTCGCGGCGGTAGGCCGCCAGCGTGTTCTTCGACAAGCCTTCCTCGAGCCAGATGGCGTCGACGAAGGCGTCGATCGAAGCGTCGCTCATCAATCGAGCTGGAGCCTGGCGCTTTCAACCACCTTTTTGTACACGGCCAGCTCCGCCCGGATCTGTTCGGCGAACTGCTGCGGAGTGTTGCCGACGACCAGCGAGCCGGTGTCCTCGATGCGCTTGCGCACCGCCGGGTCCTGCAGCGCCTTGACGACGCCGTCATGGATTCTGGTCACGACCTCCGGCGGCAGACCCTTGGGCCCGTAAATGCCGTAGAACGCCATCCGGTTCACCGGCTCCAGCCCGACTTCCTTGAAGGTCGGCACGTTCGGCAGCGCCGCCAGCCGATGCGGGGCGGCGACGACGATCGGCACCAGCCGGCCTTCCTTGATGAAAGGCAGGGCGGAAGGCACGTTGTCAAAAATCATCGGCACCTGGCCGGCAACAGTGTCGTTGAGTGCCGGCCCCGCACCCCGGTACGGAATGTGCGTCACGAAGGTGCCGGACAGGCTTTTGTACAGCTCCATCTGCAGATGCCCGATGCCCCCGGTTCCCGACGAAGAGTACGAGTAGCGCCCCGGCGATTTCTTCAGCTCGGCGACAAAGGACTTGTAGTCCTTTGCCGGAAAACTCGGATGCACTGCGATGATGTTGGGCGTGGCGGCGATGTTGATGATCGGCGTGAAGTCGGTCAGCGAGTTGTACGGAATCTTCGGGTTGATGGCGGGATTGGCAGCCACTGTCGACACGGTGGCCACGCCCAGTGAATAGCCGTCGGGGATGGCGCGCGACGTGTCCAGGGCGCCGACGACGCCGCCGCCGCCGGCCTTGTTTTCAACGATCACGGTCTGCCCCAGGACCTTGCCCAGCGGGTCGGCAATGACACGGGCGATGATGTCGGTAGTGCCGCCGGGCGCGAAAGGGACCACCAGCTTGATCACCTTGTTGGGATAGTTCTGGGCGAAGGCAGGCACGGCACAGGCAACTGCGAGTGCGGCGGTGGACAGGGCAAACCATTGACGGCGGTTCATTCGGACTCCTTGATGACTTGAAAAACGATCACCCGGGATCGTATTCGCAGAACGTGGGGGCCGGCTGTGGAATTCCCATCAGGGCATACCCCGAGCGCGGCCGGGACGCTGGGCTATGCTAGCGGCGGTGAATTACGCGCAACTGCTGTTTCCCGATTTTTCGCTGATCCTGCTCGGCTATCTGGTGTGCCGCCACACGGCGCTGGACCGCAGCGTCTGGGTGCCGGTCGAGGGACTGGTGTATTACTTCCTGTTCCCGGTGCTGCTGTTCCAGTCCATCGTGCGCAATCCGCTCGATCTGGGCGCGACATCCGGCCTGATCGGCGCCGGTTTGCTGATGGGCCTGGGCGGTATCGCGCTGGCTTATTCCGTGCCGCACTGGCCGGGACTGGCAAAGCGCATCGATGCGCGCGAGCATGCCGGCGCGGCGCAGGTGGCGTTCCGCTTCAACTCGTTCATCGCGCTTGCGCTGGCCGAACGGCTTGCCGGTGGACCGGGCCTGGCGCTGATCGCAGTGCTGATCGGCGTTGCCGTGCCGGTCTACAACGTCGCCGCCGTGTGGCCGATGGCCCGCCATGCCAACACCGGCTTCGGCCGTGCCCTGCTGCGCAATCCCTTGATCGTTGCCACTGTGCTCGGGCTCGTCGCCAACCTGGCCGGCCTGCGGATGCCGGCCTTGCTGGAACCCACTGTCACCCGGATCGGCGCGGCATCGCTGGCGCTGGGCTTGATGGCCGCCGGCGCGGGACTGCAGTTCGGCTCCCTGGGCCGCGCCAAGACGCTGGCCGTGGCCTTGCTGTCGATCCGCCACGTCCTGCTGCCGCTACTGGCCTGGGGCCTGTCACGGCTGTTCGGCCTGGATGCGGTGCAGACCACCGTGCTGCTTGCGTTTTCGGCGTTGCCAACGGCGTCAAGTTGCTACGTGCTGGCGGCCCGCATGGGCTACAACGGCGCGTACGTCGCCGGCCTGGTGACGCTGTCCACGGTGCTGGGGCTCGCCAGCCTGCCATTCGCGCTGGGGCTGCTGCGCTAAGGCTGCCGTCCCGGCTGCGTGGCTGCCAATCCCAGCGCCCACTCGACATGCTCGCGCACCAGTGCGCTCGGATGTTCACGGCGCGCCTGCAGCGCCTGGCGCAGTGCAGC
>JANXVP010000544.1 GCA_025351615.1 Ramlibacter sp.
GACCCACCGATGCATCGACGCTCCGCCCTCCGATCCCTGGCCAACTGGGCGCTGACCGCGTCCGCCGGGGGACTGCTCGCCAGCTGCACCCAGGGCAAGCCGCAGTTCAGTTCGATCGACCTGACCGGTGCGGATTACGCCAAGGACTTCCAGCTTGCCGACCACAACGGCCAGCTGCGCAGCCTGAAAGATTTCCAGGGCAAGGTGGTGGTGCTGTTCTTCGGTTACACCCAATGCCCCGACGTTTGCCCGACCACCATGACCGAGCTGGCGCAAGTGAAGAAACTGCTCGGCCCGGACGGCGACAAGCTGCAGGTCCTGTTCGTCACTGTCGATCCCGAGCGCGACACGCCGCAGGTGCTCAAGGGCTACATGGCCAACTTCGACCCCAGCTTCCTGGCATTGCGCGGGACACCGGAGCAGCTCGCCGCGATGGCCAAGGAGTTCAAGGTCTACTACAAGAAAACAGAGGGCAAGACGCCCACCAGTTACGGCATGGACCACTCGGCGGCGAGCTACGTCTACGACCAGCAGGGCCGCTTGCGGCTGTACACCCGCTACGGCAGCGGGCCGCAGGGACTGGTGTCGGACCTGCAGCTGTTGCTGAAGGGCTGAAGGCCTCAAGGCCTATTCGGCTTTGATGCCCCGCATCCGGATCACGCCGCCGAGCAGGCTGGTGTCGGACTTGATGCGGTTGGCCAGGCCTTCGGCCGACGTGCCTGCCACCTGCCAGCCCTGCTGGAACAGCTTCTGCCGCACTTGCGGTGTGCGCGCGATCTCGCTGATCAACTGCGACAGCTTTGCGACGATCGGTCCGGGCATCGATGCCGGACCGGCGGCTGCAGTCCAGATCTCAAGCTGGAAGCCGCGCACGCCGCCCTCGTCGAGGCTGGGGTACTCGGGCACCAGCGAACTGCGGGCGCTCGACGTCACGCCGATGGCCTTGAGCTTGCCGGCGCGGATCTGCTGCGCGGCCAGTGCCGGCGGCAGCAACGCCAGCTGGATCTGCCCGCTGATCATTGCAGTGATGACCTGCGGGTTGCCGGGATAGGGCACGTGCACCGGATCGATGCCGGCTTTTGTCTTGAGCAGCTCCATGCCGATGTGGGCAACCGTGCCGACGCCCGGTGTGCCATAGCTCCATTTGCTGCCCGCGTTGCGTGCCGCCAGGAAAAATTCCTGCGCCGTGTTGCCGGGGGCATTGGCCGGCGCCGTCAACAACAGCGGCGCCGTACCGATCAGGCTGATCGGCGCCAGGTCCCTGAGCGGATCGAACGGCGTCGCCGGATTCAGCATCCTGGCGATCGTCATGTTGCCGTTGATCATCACGCCGATGGTGTGGTTGTCGGTCGACTTGACCACCAGGTCGGCAGCGATATTGCCGCCGGCGCCGGGATGGTTCTCAACGATGACGGGTTGCCCCAGCGCCCTGGACAGCGGCTCGGCGATGGTGCGGGCCACCAGGTCCGGCGTCGAACCGCCCGGGAATCCCACCATGATCTTCAGCGGCCTGGTGGGCCACACCGGGACTGGTGCCGCAGGCTGGGGCTTGCCGGTTTTCTGCGCCAGCGAGCCGACGGCGACCGTCGCAAGCGCGAAAGCCAGCAGGGTACGGCGAAGTACGGGTCGTGACATGGGCGGGCTCCACAATGCAAAAGGGTTGTCAAAAATTCAGGGGGCGGATCGCCCGACGCGCCTCGGGATGCATTGCATTCACCGCGTCGCGCAGCCACCTGACGCTTCCAGGGCCATCGAAATCCTGGTCGGGCAGCATCGCCACTGCGACGTTGTAGCGCAGCGTCAGCCCCGGCGGCAACGTGTCTGACTGTTGCAGGCCGCGCGCGACCACCTGCTGCGCACATTCGTTCGCTACCTCAGGCGTGGTCGGTCCGTCGAGCAGCAGCATGAACTCATGGTCGCCCACGCGCGCCGCGAGGTCGATATCGGTGATGGCGCTGCGCAGGACGGAAGCCGTAACCACCAGGCTTTTTTCGGCGGCGTCGCGGCCAAACTCGCGCAAGATCGCCTCCCAGTTGACCAGCTTGACCCCCAGCAGGGCGCAGGCGTGGTTCTGGCGGCGGCACCGCGCCAGTGAACTGTCCAGCCGATGCAGCAGCGACCGGTCATGCGCGAGGCCGGTGAGCGCGTCGGTGCGCGACAGTGCTGCGGCGCGCACGTCGGCCTCACGCCGCCGGCTGCCGCGCAGGGTGAGGGCATAGAACAGGATCGGCATCTCGAGTGCTGCACCCATCGACAATCCATAGCGCGTCAGCAGGCTGGCGGGGATCAGGTTGAGTCCGCGTGCCACCGGAAACATCGCCATCACGACCACCGGAAGGAAGCCGGCCGCGATAGGCGGATGTAGGGATCTTCGCCTTTGGCCCAGACCAGCCCGATCAGGACCAGCGCGAGCAGCAGGCCCAGCACAGTCAGCGACATCAGCAACTGGAAACTGGCTGGCGACCGCACCAGCGTGTCCACGGCGACGGTTGCGAGCACGGCCGCGATGAGGATCCACACCGCGCCATCGAGCGCGCGCGAAAAGCGCGCCGGTTCCGTCACCGTGCGTGCAAACCACAGTGCGGCCGCGGTGGTCATTCCCGGCAGGACGAAGGTGGCGACCTCGTTCCAGCGCAGCCAATTGTTCCACAGGTGCTGGGCTCCCACGCCCAGGTAGGCAAGCTGGCTCAGCGCCAGCGCGACAACATACACGCCGTAGGTGGCGAAGTTGCGGTCCCGGTTGACGGCGGCGTTCGCGAAGGTGACGAAAGCGATCAAGGCGGCGAGGCCGAAGTACGCGCCAAGCAGAAACTGCTCGCGCTCACGGGCGGCCAGCAGCGCGCGCTGGTTATAGATGGAGACCGGCGATGCGAAGCTGACCCGGGCATGCTCGACCCGCACGAAATAGCGGACCGGCTTGCCGCTGACGTGTGCCAGCTCGAAGGTCGGGACCCGACCCGGCAACGGCCATTCCGACACGGGCCGGCTGTCGCCGGCTTCCTGCTCTACCCAGCGGCCATCGTCTGCGCGATAGAACAGTTGCGCACGGTCGAGACCGGAAGAACCGAGGTCCAGATACCAGCGGCCATCGTCGTTGGCGACCGCGTCGAACCGGAACCAGAGCGCCTTGTCGTCGATCGCGTACTGGCGATTGCGCTCGCGCAGCGCCCAGGGCAAGGCCGCTCCCGCGGCCTCGACCTGATCGGCCGTGGCCTGCATGGTGGGGTCGATCCAGTACAGGCTGCGCCCGTCCAGTGGCACTACCTGTGTTGGGGCGCCGAGAACGATGGCCGGGACGGCGGGCAGCGGCTCGACGTGCGCCTGGCCCGTCACCTGCGCCGCTGCGCAGGTGAGGCCGATCAGCCACAGGGCGGCCACCGACCAGAATCCTTTTATGCTCCTCACCGACCCATTGTCTTCGCAAAAAAAAGCCCGGGACCTCCGGGCTTCCTCGGGATTGCCTCCCATTCGAATTCAGGCAAAAGCCGCAAGCGCCTTTTTCATCTTCTTCATCGCGGCCGACTCGATCTGGCGGATGCGCTCGGCGGAAACGCCGTATTCAGCGGCCAGGTCGTGCAACGTCAGGCCGCCCGAGCCGTCATCGTTCACCTTCAGCCAGCGTTCTTCGACGATGCGGCGGCTGCGCGGATCGAGTTCCTCCAGCGCTGCTGCGATGCCGTCGGTGGCCATCACGTCGCGCTGCTGCGATTCCATCACCGCCGTCGGCTCGTGGGCAGCGTCGGCCAGGTAAGCGATCGGACCGAAGCCCTCATCGCCGTCATCGCCGGGCGCGGGGTCGAGCAGCACGTCGCCACCGGACATCCGGGTTTCCATCTCGATGACTTCCTCGCGCTTGACATTGAGCTGGCGCGCCATGGTGTCGATCTGCGCGTCGGTCAGCGTTTCGCGGTGGGTCTGGGTCTCGGCGTCGTCCTTGAAGCCCTGCTTCATCGAGCGCAGGTTGAAGAACAGCTTGCGCTGGGCCTTGGTGGTCGCCACCTTGACCATGCGCCAGTTCTTCAGGATGTACTCGTGGATCTCGGCGCGGATCCAGTGCAGGGCGTAGCTGACCAGGCGCACGCCATGGTCCGGATCGAAACGCTTCACCGCCTTCATCAGGCCGATGTTGCCTTCCTGGATCAGGTCGCCATGCGGCAGGCCGTACCCCAGGTACTTGCGCGCGACGGAAACCACCAGCCGCAGGTGCGACAGCACCAGCTTCCCGGCCGCTTCCAGGTCGTTGTTGTCTCTGAGCTGCCGGGCAAACTGCTGTTCTTCTTCGGGCGTGAGCATCGGCAGGCGGTTCGCGGCCGAAATGTACGCGTCCAGATTGCCGAGAGAGGGCACGACCGCCCACGGGTTAGCCATGGTCAGCGCGTTGCCAGAGGCTCCATTGTCTAGGGACATACCATTAGCTCCTTTGCATCGTAGGGGTCATATTAGCACTCGGTTAGAGAGAGTGCTAAACGAGAAGTTCTATCCCCACGATAGCAAATCCAGGGTTTTCCCGGGTGTCAAAACGTCAGCCGCGCCACAAGGCGAATCAACGTCCTGAAGCCGATGGCAGCATTTCGTGTGCTGCTAAATCCGGAGAGTGAACGCTTACAACCAAGTCTCAACGCAGCTGCAGGCGGGGGCCCTTGCCAGCTTTCTGGATCTCGCCGATCACAGTCGCAGCATCGAAGCCGTGGCGCCGGAACACCGCCAGCACCGTTTCCGCGGCTTCAGGCGCGCAAGAGACCAGCAACCCGCCGCTGGTCTGCGGATCCGTGAGGAGCGCTTTGGCGGTCGCATCAAAACCTGCCGGCAGGCCAACCTCGTCGCCGTAGCCGGCCCAGTTGCGCTCCGAAGCGCCGGTCACGTGTCCGGCAGCAGCGAGCTGCGCCACGCCGGCCAGCAGCGGAACCCGCGACCAGTCGATCACCACATCGAGTTTGGCGCCGCGCGCCAGCTCCAGCGCGTGGCCGGCCAGGCCGAAGCCCGTCACGTCCGTCAGCGCATGCACGCCGTCGAGCGCGGCGAGCTCGGTGCCGGGCGTGTTCAACTTGGTGGTGGTCGCGATCATCTGCCGGTAGCCGTCGGCATCCAGCAGTTCCTTCTTCAGTGCCGCTGACAGGATGCCGACGCCCAGCGGCTTGCCCAGGATCAGGACGTCGCCGGCTTTCGCATCGGCATTGCGCTTGACCCGCTTCGGATGCACCAGCCCCAGCGCCACCAGGCCATAGATCGGCTCGACCGAGTCGATGGTATGGCCGCCGGCGATCGGGATGCCGGCTTCGCGGCAGACCGCTTCGCCGCCGGCCAGGATACGGCCGATGGTGGCCGTGCTCAGCACGTTGATCGGCATCCCGACCAGGGCCAGCGCGAGAATCGGCTTGCCGCCCATGGCATACACGTCGGAGATCGCGTTGGTCGCTGCGATGCGGCCGAAGTCGTAGGGATCGTCGACGATCGGCATGAAAAAGTCGGTGGTTGCGATCAGCGCCTGCTCGTCGTTCAATTGATAAACCGCAGCGTCGTCGGCCGTCTCGATGCCCACCAGCAGTTCAGGGGGGATCGGCATCCGCGCCGTGCCTTTGAGGATTTCCGACAGCACGCCGGGCGCGATCTTGCAGCCGCAGCCGCCGCCATGGGAAAGCGAGCTGAGGCGCGGTTCGCCGGGAGGAATGGTGAAATTGTCGTGGGGGGCATTCATGGGCGGGTGTCCATCAAGTCGTCAACCAGTCGGAGCAGGGACGCACGCTCGGATTCGGGAGCGAACAGCGGCGCGCGAAGGCCGCATTGTGCGCCGAGCCTGGCCAGCAGCGGGGCCGAAGGGCCATCGCTCGTGGCGAGCTGGCTTTGCCGGCACCGGAGCAGCAGGTTGGCCAGGCTGGCAGCGCTGCCATGCGGGAAATACCCCTCGTAAGCGGCGCCTAGCATTCCGACGTTTCCCGGGATCGCCGAAGCCAGCACAGCCGTTCCGCTGCAGACCGCTTCCATGATCACGTGGGCGCCGCCTTCCATGGCGCTGGCGTGCACCAGCAGATGCGCGCGCCGGATGTGGTCACGGGTTTCGTCGTGCGGCAAGGCGCCGAGCCAGCGGTAATTCGGGCAATCTTGCTGGGTCGCTTGCGCTTGCCCGGCCAACCCCGGTTCCAGCGCCTCACCGATGTGGTCGATGCGGATGTCGTGCTGCGCAGCGAGCAGGCGCGCGGCCTCGAACAGCGTCCGCGGGCTCTTGACCTCGCGCAGATGGCCCACCATCACGGCCTGCAGATGCTGGTCCGTCTTCGGCAAGGTCGCCTGCAATGGCGTCGACTGATAAATGATGGCGGCCTTGCTGCGAAGTGTTTCGGGCAGCGCCGCAACGCCCATGTCCTGCAGCACCACCAGCCGCTGCGCCAGACGCAGCGACCGCTGGGCCGTCGCATCCCGCTGGATGTCCTGATACAGGTCAGTGCCCGTCAGGACGACCGCGAGACCGTGGGTGCCACGGGCACCGGCCCAGGCCTCGATGGCGGTGGCCGAGCGCCGGGCGTGCAGCGCCAGCATGATGCCGTCTCCTTGCGCCAGCGCGTCGGGCCAGCTCTGCGTGATCCGGACATCACAGCTTTGCGCGAGCAATTCCCGCCATCGGCGCGCGGTCTGCCAGTTGCCGTTGTTGGCGGCGGCAAGGGCGGGGCTTACGATAACGACCGATGGACGGAGCATACAGCGGTTATAGCAAGGGACAGAACAAGGCGCAGGCGCTTCGGCTCGGCGGCAAGGCACCGGTGCGCGAGGCGTTGCTGGACATCCGGCGGCACACGCTGGCGCTTGCCGACGCTTATGCCCGCGCGTTCGAGTCCACAGGCATGCAGGTGGCGTATGCACCGCAATTCAATCCACCGCTATGGGAATTGGGGCACATCGGCTGGTTCCAGGACTACTGGATCAGTCGAAATCGCCAGCGGGCGCGTGGCGTGCGATGCGAACCGGCCCACGAGCGCGGGCCGTCTGCGCTTGAGCGTGCGGATGGCTGGTACGACTCGGGCCGCGTCGAGCACAGCAGCCGCTGGGCCCTGCCGCTGCCGGACCCGCAAAACACCCGCGTCTACCTGGACGCGACCCTGGCTCGGACCCTGGTACTGCTCGATGCGCTCGGGGACGACGCCGGGAGGGATGTGCTGTATTTTTACCGGCTGGTCGCCTTGCACGAAGCGATGCATGTCGAGGCGGCGATCTACATGGCAAGGGGTCTGGGAGTCGAGCTTGCGGGGACGCATGCTCCGACGGATCAGGGGATCCCGGGCGGATTTTCCGAGCTGGAGCTTCCCGCCCAGATTTTCCGGCTCGGTGCGGCCGGTGACGGGTTCGCTTTCGACAACGAGCTGGGCCCGCACGAGGTTGCGCTCGGAGCTTTCAGGATCGACGCCGGGCCAGTCAGCCGGAGTCGCTTTCTTGATTTTGTCGAGGCGCAGGGCTACGAGCAGCGCCGCTGGTGGAGCGATGCCGGCTGGGAGTGGCTGCGCAGCCAGGGGCGGCCGCAGCGCGACATGGGGGAGGTCAGCCAAACAGCCGGGCCCGCTGTGCACCTGACAGCCTACCAAGCCGACGCTTGGTGCCGCTGGGCCGGGCGCCGGTTGCCGACGGAAGCCGAGTGGGAATGCGCGGCCCTGACAGCCCCTGGGTTCATCTGGGGCAGTGTCTGGGAATGGACCGCTTCGTCGTTCCAGCCTTATCCCGGCTTTGCTGCCCACCCTTACCGCGATTATTCACAGCCGTGGTTCGGCACCCGCCGGGTGTTGCGGGGCTCCAGTCAGGCAAGCTCCCCCTGGCTGGCCCATCCACGCTATCGCAATTTCTTCGAGCCACAGCGAAGCGACATCTTTGCGGGCTTTCGGTCCTGCGCCTGAGCGCCCAAACGCTTTGCGGTGTAATCGGCGCTTCGACCCTGAAGGAAAAAAATGCTGGCTTCCACTTCGCTTTCACATCTGCGCCGCCTGCTGATTGCCGCTGCCGTCCTGGCCTGCGGCGGGATGGTCCAGGCGCAACAGGTCTTTCGGATCACGGCGATTCCCGATGAATCGCCGACCGAGCTGGCGCGCAAGGCCGAGCCGCTGGTGAAGTATCTCGAGCGAAAGCTGGAGATGAAGGTGGAGTTCACGCCCGTGACCGATTACGCCGCCGCCGTCGAGACACTCGCCAACAAGCAGATCGACATGGCCTGGTTCGGGGGCTTCACCTTCGTGCAGGCGCAGCAGCGCTCGGGTGGCAAGGTCATCCCGCTGGTGCAGCGCGAAGAGGACGAGAAGTTCCGCTCGGTGTTCATCACGACCGAGCCGGCGATCAGGTCGCTGGCCGACCTCAAGGGCAAGACGCTCAGTTTCGGTTCGCAGTCCAGTACATCCGGCCACCTGATGCCCCGCAGTTACCTGCTGGCTGCAGGCATCGATCCGGACCGCGATCTGAGGCGGGTCGCCTATTCGGGCGCGCACGACGCCACCGTGGCGGCCGTCGCATCCGGCAAGGTGGATGCCGGCGCCCTCAACATTTCGGTCTGGGACAAGCTGGTCGCTGACAAGAAGGTCGACCCGTCGAAGGTGCGCGTTTTCTATACGACGCCGACCTACTTCGACTACAACTGGACCGTCCACGCCGACATGCCGGCGCCGTTGCGCGACAAGCTGACGCGGGCAATGCTGGACCTCAGCCCCGCCACTGCCGAGGGCAAGCAGGTTCTGGAACTGCAGCGCGCCACGCGCTTCATCCCGACCAAGGCCGAGAACTACAAGGGCATCGAAACCGCCGCCCGCAGTGCGGGATTGCTCAAGTGAGCTCGCTGGTGGCATCTGAAGGGCGTCGGCTGCGGTGAAACTGCTGCTCGAAGGCCTGTCGGCACGGCATGCGGCCGCGCGTGCCGGAACGGCCTTGGCGCTGACAGAGTTCGACCTCGAAGTGAGGTCGGGAGAGCAAATTGCCGTCATCGGTCCGTCGGGCGCGGGCAAGACGACGCTGCTTCATGTGCTGGCCTGCGCGATCCAGCCCAGCTCGGGGCGGCTGGAGATCGATGGGCGCGAACCTTGGAAACTGCCCAGGCGCGAACTGCAGCGGCTGCGCGGCACGCTCTTTCTCGCGCCCCAGGTGCCTCCCTTGCCGCCCCGGCAACGCGTCGTGACGGCGGTGCTCGCCGGCCGCTTGCCGAGGATCAGCCTGGCCCATAGTTTGCGCAGCCTGTTTTATCCCACCGGCATCGCCCAGGCCGACGCTGCGCTGGCCCGTTTCGACGTCAGCGACAAGTTGTTCGCGCGTGTCGATCGGCTTTCCGGTGGTGAGCGCCAGAGGGTTGCCCTGGCCCGTGCCCTGGTGGCGCAGCCGCAGCTGCTGCTGGTGGACGAACCGCTATCGGCGCTCGACCCGACACGTGCCGCCCAGGCGATGACCGCGCTCACAGAGGCGGCGCGGGACAGCGGCGCGACGCTGGTCACGACAATGCACGATGTGCCGATGGCACTGGCGAGCTTTCCGCGCATTCTCGGGCTTCGCAGCGGCCATCTGGTGTTCGATCTGCCGGCCAGCGCTGTCACGCCGCAGCGGCTGCAGGCGCTCTATGCCCAGCATCTCGAAGAACTCCAGGGCGGCGTCCCAGCGCATGACGAGCGACCTTCCGCGACCTCTGCGCCGGTCGCAATGAACTGCCGCTGAAGCGATGGCCGGCGCTGCGTCCGTTTCCGCGATCGGGCTGCGCGACCCAGCCTGGGCCCGCCGCGTTTTCTGGCTGCTGGCAGCGGCAGTCGTCTTGTGGCCATTGCTGGTGCTCGCCGAGTTCAAGCCGTGGATCCTGGTGTCGCCGGAGAGCCTGAAGCCGACACTGCGCTTTCTGGCCGACTTCTTTCCGCCGCGCGTCGATGCCGGCTTCCTTGTGCTGGTTGCGAGGGAAACCTGGCGCACGGTCGCCATCGCGACGGCAGGGCTCGCGCTGGCGATCCTGGTTGCGATTCCGATGGCACTGCTTTCGGTTCGTGTCCTGTCCGTGTCCGCCTTGGGCGGTCGCATGGCGACCCTGCCTGCGCTGATGCGCGTTGTGGTGCGCGGCGTGCTCGTTGTGCTGCGCAGCGTGCCCGAGTTGATCTGGGCCCTGGTGTTCGTGCGGGTCGTGGGTCTGGGTCCCACGTCCGGCGTCCTGGCGATCGCGCTCACGTACGGGGGCATGCTGGGCAAGGTTTACGCCGAGATCCTCGAAAGCGGGGAAACGCACGCGACGACTTCGCTGCTGCGAAACGGCGCCGCCCGCATCCAGGCTTTTTTCTACGGCCTGCTGCCGACCGACGCGGCGGAACTCACCAGCTATACGGTGTACCGGTGGGAATGCGCGATCCGCTCGTCGGCCGTGCTGGGGTTCGTGGGCGCGGGCGGACTCGGCCAGCAGATCGACGCGTCGATGAAAATGTTCAACGGCGGCGAAGTCAGCACCATGCTGCTGGTGTTCGTGGCGCTCGTGGCGTTGACGGATCGCCTCAGCGCGTGGTTGCGCAGTGCCTTGGGCTGATCATGACAACAGAACGTCCACCCGCCGCCGCCAACGACGTCTATCGTCTGCCGCCGCCGCTGTTCGATGCACGCTGCCGGGCGTGTTGGTTCCTGCTGGCACTGGCCGTGCTGGTGGCCGTGAGTTTCTGGTCGCTGGACCTGCAGTGGGGACGCTTCTTTTCAGCCGATGCAGTGGCGCGGATGGGGCGCTTCCTGGTGGAGCTGCTCACGCCAAGCATGGACATCCGGTTTCTGACCAAACTGCTGCCGGCGACCCTGGAGACGCTGGCGATGTCGGTCGTTGGCACGCTGCTGGCCGCCGTTTTCGGGCTGCTGCTGGCGCTGCCCGCAAGCAGGACCTACGTGGGGGAGCGCGCTGTCTGGCGCGCACCGACCCGCCTGTTGCTCAACGTGCTGCGCAGTGTGCCGGAATTGATGTGGGCGGTGTTGCTGCTCATCGCCGCCGGCCTGGGGCCGTTCGCGGGCACGCTGGCGCTGGCAATCCACACCACCGGTGTGCTGGGCCGCTTGTTTGCCGAGGCCATCGAGAACGCACCCGAAGGCCCCGGCTTCGCGCTGCGCCTGCGCGGCGTCGGTGAGGGCCGGGTGTTTCTGTACGCAGGCCTGCCGCAAGTGCTGCCGCAACTTCTGAGCTACACGCTGTACCGGTGGGAGAACAACATCCGGGCCGCCGCCATCCTCGGCGTGGTCGGCGCCGGCGGCCTGGGCCAGATGCTGGCCTTTCACCTCGGGCTGTTCCAGATGGCCGAAACCAGCTCGGTGCTGGCTGCGATGCTGGTGCTGGTGGCGCTGGTGGACGCGATCAGCTTTGGCGCCCGGCGCTTGATGGCACGTTGATCCGGGTGGCTGGCGCGGACCTGCGACTCCCGGGTGCTACGCCAGCAGCGCCAGCGCAAACTCCCGGGCGCTGAAGGTTTCCAGGTCGTCGAGCTGTTCACCGACGCCGATGAAGTACACCGGCACCGGCTTTTCCTGCGCGATCGCCGCCAACACGCCGCCTTTGGCTGTGCCATCGAGCTTGGTGACGATGAGCCCGGTCAGCTGGAGCGCGTCGTCGAAAGCTCTCACCTGGCTCAGCGCGTTCTGGCCGGTATTGCCATCGATGACGAGGATCACTTCATGCGGCGCCGTCGGATCGGCCTTCTGCACCACCCGGCGGATTTTCTTCAGTTCCTCCATCAGGTGCACCTGCGTGGGCAGGCGGCCGGCCGTATCGACCAGCACGACGTCCTTGTGCCGGGCCCTGCCCGCGGTGACCGCGTCGAAGCTCACGGCGGCCGGGTCGCCGCCTTCCTGGCTGACGATCTCCACTGTATTGCGATCGGCCCAGATCGCCAGCTGCTCGCGGGCCGCGGCGCGAAACGTGTCTGCCGCCGCCAGCAGCACCGAAGCGCCTTCGTTCGCGAGGTGTTTGGTGAGCTTGCCGATCGACGTGGTCTTGCCGGCCCCGTTGACGCCTGCGACCATGATGACAGTCGGCTTGAATTCGCCGATCACGAGCGGCTTTTCCAGCGGCCTGAGCAACTCGGTCAGGGACGCGATCAGGATGTTCTTGACCTGCACCGGCCGCGTCGCGCCGCTGGCGGCCACCCGCCGCTTCACGTCCGCCAGCAGGAACCCTGTCGCCTTGACGCCGGTATCGGCCAGCAGCAGCGCACTCTCCAGTTCCTCGTAGAGATGGTCGTCGATCTGTGCGCCGGTAAAGACTTGCGCGATGTTGCTGCTGGTCTTGCGCAAGCCGGAGCTGAGCTTGTCCATCCAGCCCTGGCGCTCGGGCGCCACCGGGGCGGGCACCGGGATCTCCATCGGGGTGACCAGGGCCGTCCCGATCAGGCTGCCGCTGCCGGCCGGGAAGGATCTGGCCGGGGCGGGGCCTGCTGCGGCAGCAGGTACAGGAGCCGCTGTCGCGACTGGAAGTCCGTTCAGTGGCGCCACTGGCGGGACGGGAGGCTTTTTCCTGAAGAAACTGAACATTGCGGGACTTTTTAGAATCACATGATTCTATGAAACACCTCCCGCCGCGTTTACGCGCCTTGTTCCTCGGCTTTGCGGTCGCCCTGGGCTTTCTTTCCCCCGCCTCGGCCCAGAGCCCGCCCAAGGCCCTGCAATTTACCTTGGCCAACGGAATGACGCTGATCGTCAAGCCCGACCGCCGCGCTCCCACGGCTGTCCACATGGTGTGGGTTCGTGTCGGGGCAATGGATGAGGTCGACGGGACGACCGGCGTCGCCCACCTGCTCGAACACATGATGTTCAAGGGCACGCCCACGGTGCCGCCGGGCGAGTTTTCGCGCCTGGTTGCCGCGCTTGGTGGGCTCGAGAACGCATTCACCGGCAAGGACTACACCGGGTTCTACCAGCAGATTCCGGCCAACCGGCTGGAAAACGTCATGAAGCTGGAGTCCGACCGTTTCGCCAACAACCAGTGGCCAGAGGACGAATTCAAACGCGAACTCGAGGTCGTGAAGGAAGAGCGGCGGCTGCGGACCGAAGACCAGCCGCGGGCGCTGTTCTGGGAGGCCTTGAGCGCTGAAGCCTTTGTCGCTTCGTCGTATCGGCGTCCGGTGGTCGGCTGGATGAGCGACCTCGAATCGATGACGCCGCAGGACGCGCGCGACTTTTTCAGGCGCTGGTACGTGCCTGCGAATGCGGCCATCGTGATCGCGGGCGACGTGGACCCGGTCGAGGTGAGGCGGCTTGCCGAGAAATACTACGGCAGCATCGCGCCTCGTCCCGTGCCCGCGCGCAAGCCGCGTGATGAGCCGGAGCAGGTGGGCCTGCGTCGCATGGACTTCAAGGCGCCGGCCGACCAGTCCTATGTAGCGCTGGCTTTCAAGGTGCCGCGGCTCACTTCGTTCGAGTCGACGCCGGACAACGACGATGCGCTCGCCTTGACAGTGCTTTCGGCGGTGCTGGACGGCTACAGCGGCGCGCGGCTGGATCGCGCACTCACGCAGGGCGAGAACCGCGTCGCTGACAGTGCCGGCGCCGGCAACGGCTTGTCCGGGCGTGGCCCGCAGACGTTCACCCTGGACGGCGTTCCCGCGAAGGGCAGGACGCCCGAGCAGGTGGAGGCCGCTTTGCGTGCCGAGGTCGCACGGGTGGCGCAAGACGGCATCACCGAAACCGAATTGAACCGCGTCAAGACCCAGTGGGTCGCCAGCGCGGTCTATAAAAGGGATTCGGTGATGAGCCAGGCCCGCGAGTTGGGCAGCAACTGGATCGAAGACCTTCCGCTGGACGCCGACGAACGCCTGATCGAGCGGCTGCGCGCTGTCACGGCTGCGCAAGTGCAGGCCGTGGCCGCCAGATACTTCGGTGACGACCAACTCACTGTGGGCATCCTGCGTCCTCAGCCCATCGACAAGAATCGCAAACCCCGCACGCCCCCCCCGGGCTCCCGCCACTAGCCCGGAACAACATATGACTGCCATCAAGATTCTTGCGGCGCGCACGCTTGCAGCCTGCGCCATCGCCCTGCTGGGCTGCCAGGCTGCGCTTGCAGCAATTCCCATCCAGCAATGGGCCCTCGCCAATGGCGCCAGGGTCTGGCTCGCTGAAAGCCACGGCATCCCCATGGTGGATGTGCAGGTCGACTTCGATGCCGGCGGCCGGCGCGACCCCGCTGACAAGGCCGGTCTGGCCAGCGTCGCCGCGCACATGACCTCCAAGGGCGTCGCGGCCGGAGATGCAGGACCTGCGCTGGACGAGAACCAGTTGAGCGAAGCCTGGGCCGACCTGGGCGGCAGCTTCGGCGGCGGCGCGAGTGCGGACCGGATGAGTTTCGTCATGCGCTCCCTCAGCTATCCCGACCTGCTGCCCAAGGCGGTGCAACTGGCTGCCCGCCAGCTGGGGGAGCCTTCATTTCCCGAAGCGATCTGGCTGCGTGAGCGCGAGCGCATGGCAGCGTCGATCCGCGAGGCCAACACCCGGCCGGCAACCATCGCCGGCCGGGCCTTCGCGCACGCCGTGTATGGCAGCCATCCCTACGGCTTCGAAACCACCGAGGCGACGCTCGCACAGATCGGCGTGGCCGACATGCGCGACTTCTACCGGCGTTCGGTCGAATCCTGTCGCGCCAATGTGAGTCTCGTGGGCGACGTCACGCGGGCGCAGGCCGAGACCCTCGTCAGCAGCCTGCTGGCGCGGTTGCCACAGGGCGCGGGCGGCGCCTGCGGGCCGCTCCCCGCGGTGCAGGACGTTGCGCTGCTGGCTGCGCCGCGGGTGCATGAGATTGCGTTCCAGTCGGCCCAGGCCCATGTGCTGATCGGCCAGCCGGGGTACAAGCGATCCGATCCGGATTTTTTCCCTCTCACTGTGGGCAACTACATCCTCGGCGGCGGCGGGTTCGTGTCCCGCCTGACGCATGAGGTGCGTGAGAAGCGCGGCCTCTCTTACAGCGTCTACAGCCACTTCTCGCCCGGCCTGCATGCCGGCGCTTTCACCATCGGAATGCAGACCCGCCCGGACCAGACGGCCCAGGCGGTCCAGGTGTCGCGTGACGTGCTGGAGAATTTTGTCGGGCAAGGGCCGACGGAGGTGGAGCTCAAGGCGGCAAAGGACAACCTGGTCGGGGGCTTTGCGTTGCGGATCGACAGCAACCGCAAACTGCTGGACAACATTGCCAATATCGCCTGGAACGGCCTTTCGCTGGACTACCTGGACACCTGGACCCGGCAGGTCGAGCGGGTGACCGTGGCCGACGTCAAGGCCGCCTTCGCGCGCAAGCTGCAGCCAGGACGGATGGTGGTCGTCACCGTCGGTGCCGTCCCCGCGGCGCCGACGCAGTAAGAAAATTGGTAAAAATCGGCCCTACCCCTGTCAAGTCTGACAGGGGTAGGGCTTGCGGTTTTCTTTTTCCGGGCAAGAATTGCCTCGCTCGGCTGTCACGCAACCGGGGAGGAAGAGAGAGAAAGAGAAATTCAAAAGCGCGGTCCCGTGCCCCGGGACTGCGTTTTTTTTATGTGCGCACGCTTTAAGCTTGCGCCATGCCCTCACCCAAAGCCTTGCCCAACGAAGTCCGCATCATCGGCGGCCAGTGGAAACGCACCAAGCTGCCGGTCGCCGACAAACCCGGTCTGCGGCCAACCCCGGACCGGGTCCGCGAAACGCTGTTCAACTGGCTCGGCCAGGACCTGACCGGCTGGCGCTGCATCGACGCCTTTGCCGGAAGTGGCGCCCTTGGATTCGAAGCCGCCTCCCGCGGCGCTGCTCAAGTGCTGCTGGTGGAACAGGATCCCGGCCTGGTGGCGCAGTTGCGCGCTCTGCAGGTCAGGCTGTCTGCCCACACGGTCTCGGTGCAGCGGGCCAACGGCGTCTCGGTGCTCAGGCAGCTGGCCGCTGCCAGCGTCGATCTGGTGTTCCTCGACCCGCCGTTCGACGCCAAGCTGTACGAGGCAGCGCTGAAGGCGGCGGCGCCGGCGATTTCGGCCGATGGCCGGATTTACCTTGAGGCACAAGATGCCTGGGACGACGCGCGGCTGGCCCCCTTTGGCTTGTCCCTGCAAAAGCACCTGAAAGCGGGCGCGGTGCACGCCCATCTGCTTGGCCGGGGACAGGCGCATGCGGGCCCATAATCCGCACAGCAAAGGCGGGAACCCGCGCCGCGCCCAGTTGAGGAAAATCCACCATGGCCCAGAGCGTGATCGCCGTCTATCCCGGCACCTTCGACCCGATGACTCTCGGCCATGAGGACGTGATTCGCCGCGCGACGCAGTTGTTCGACCGGGTCATCGTCGCGGTGGCTGCGGGCCACCACAAGAAGGCGATGTTCACCTTGCACGAGCGCATCGAGATGGCCAAGGAGGTGGTCCGGCCGTATGCGCAGGTCAGCGTGGAGAGCTTTTCGGGGCTGCTGCGGGACTTCGTGGTCGCCCGGGGCGGCAAGGCCATGGTCCGTGGCCTGCGCGCCGTGACTGACTTCGACTATGAGTTCCAGCTGGCCGGCATGAACCGCAGCCTGATGCCCGACGTGGAAACCGTTTTCCTCACGCCGAGCGACAAGTACCAGTTCATCAGCAGTACCTTCGTGCGTGAAATCGCCGTGCTCGGCGGGGAGGTCGACAAGTTCGTGTCGCCCCTCGTCCAGCAGCGCCTGATGGAAAAGGTGCGCAGCCTCGACCGGGAGTAGGGCGCCGCCGCCAGGCTGTCAGTCGACATGCTGCAGCGCTTCGGAAGGCGGCA
>JANXVP010000546.1 GCA_025351615.1 Ramlibacter sp.
TAATTTAATCATTTGCTGACACACCAGCAACTCGTCAACCAAGGAAATCCCATGCCCCGTACCCTAGCCTCCTTCGCGGCGCAGGTTCGCCAGATCCTGCAGCAGCAAGACAACCGCGCAGGCCGCGATCAAGTTGCCGCGCTCTTGCGCGACGCGTTGAAGGATCGCGCATTCGTCGAAAGCCTGTTCGACGCCGCGTCGCCGGAACGCAAGGTGCTCTACGATGACCCGCAGCTGGGCTTTTGCATCCTGGCGCACCGCTACACCGACGCGAAGAACAGCCCGCCGCATGGCCATGGAACGTCCTGGGCGATCTACGGGCAGGCCGATGGAGAGACGGTCATGACGGATTGGCTGCTGGTGGAAGCGGCGTCACCCGACAAACCCGGCAAGGTGAAGAAGCTGCGCGAATACACGCTCACACCCGGTCTCGCGCATGTGTACAACGAGGGTGACATGCACGCCCCGAGTCGGGCGGGGCCGACTCGGTTGATCCGCATCGAAGGGACCAACCTGGAGCGCGTGGCGCGATTGAGGTACGAACCCGTCGCCGCGGCGTAGCAGCCGCGGGAACAAGCGCATGGTGGCGCCTAACGTACGACACCCGCCTGGGTCGCCTTGGCGTGTCGCCGGTTGTTGCACGCCGCATGGCTGATCGCCAGATTCTCAAGGTGGCTGCCGCCGCCGTCGGACACCGGCTTGATATGTTCCAGCGTGGCGTCAGCCGCAGTCACCGGTTCACCGCAAACCCAGCAAGGCACCACGCCGTGCAACTGACGGGCAACCGTGCGGTAGATCTTGGTACGGGTCGGGGACAGGCGGCTCATAGCTGGTTGGCGGAGATTACCCTAGCCCAGGTCACCCGATGCATTGAGGGCCACGGCGGCACGAATGAGCGTCTGGCGTTTCCGTCGAGGCCCGAGTTGAAGAGCTTGGCCGGGTCCTTCAACGAAGCCCCCTTGGCGAAGGTCAACTTCAAGGTCGAACCCGGCTTTTTCATGTTCTCCTCCTGGCTTGCGCTTACCGCACAGCGGCAGCGAACGTTGCCGCCAGTTGCCTGACCGATTTGGTGGTGGCTGCCTTGCCGGTGATCGCCAGCGCCGGCCGGTTCTGCAGCATCCGCTCGAAGACCGCCCGCACCTCGTCTGCGGTGATGGTTTCGATCATGGCGAGCGTTTCCTGCGTGGACGTGACCATGCCGCGCATGAAAAGCTCTTCGACAGCGCGCTCCATCGTCGCGTAGCTGCGCTCCGAGGAACGCACGCGGGACACCGCCAGCTGGTTCTTCGCCCGCTCCAGGTGCACCGGGTCGATCCGGCCCGCTTGCTCGCGCAGCAGCCCACCCGTGACTGTCATCAATTGCTCGAGCTTGTCCGGGGTGGTGATGGCATGGACGATGAAGTTGCACCAGACGTCGCCATGTTCCGTAACCGATTCCGCGGTGTAGGCCAGGCCAAGCCGTTCACGAACGGTGTCGGTCAGCGGCGCGGACATTCCGCCCCCGAACAGGATTGCCGCCGCCGATGCGACGAGTCGCCAGCGCTGCTGCTGCATCGCTTCGGTCTGGGGCGGCGCAAGGGGGTAAGCCATGTTCACGAAGACCTGGGACACCTGGCTGAAGCGCCGTCCCATGGCGCTCCCGATGTACCGTGCCGGCGCAACCGGCGCGGGCGGCATCCCGTCGCCGGATCGGGGCATGCCGGCGAAGAGCCGCTCGGACAGCGCAAGGAAAGCCCCGACGTCGACATTGCCGGCCGCGGCGACGACGGTCTTTTCGGCCACGTAGTGCGACTTCACGTGTGCCACGAGGTCGGCTTGGGTGAAACGTTCGATGTTCTGCACGGTGCCGATCACCGGCATTCCCATCGGGTGGTCGCCCCAGGTGGCGCGGTCCAGCAATTCGCTGGAGCCCTCCTGCGGGTCCTCCAGGGACTCGATCGCCTCCTGGCGGATCACCTCCAGCTCGCGCTGCAGTTCGGCTTCGGGAAAGGTGCTGTTCAGGACGATGTCGGCCGTCATCTCCAGGAACCGGTCGCCGTGCTTGCCCAGGCCGGTCATGAAGTAGCCGGTGGTGTCCTTGCTGGTGAAAGCGTTGACGTCGGCGCCCAGCCGCTCCGCATCCAGGTTGATGGCCTGCACGGTCCGGGTGGCCGTGCCCTTGAAAGCCATGTGCTCCAGGACATGGCTAACGCCGCTCGTTTCGGGCGTCTCGTCCCGGGAGCCCACCCGCAGGAAGACGCCGACGCTGGCGCTTTGCACATGGGGCAGCGGGATGGCCAGCAGCCTCGCCCCGTTGGCCAGCGTCTTCAAGACGTGCGTGCCGGCGAGCCTCACTTCTTCGGCGCCATGATCCCCATCATCAGGTCGGTATTGAGCTTGGCCATCTGCTGAACCAGGCCCCACTGCTTGGTCATGATCTCGGTGAATTGCGCAGTCCCCGGATTCGCCTTGCCCGACATGGCGATTTGCGCGGTCGTCTGCGCGATGCTTTGCTGTTCGGCCATGATTTGTTTCACGGCTTTGTTGTACTCGTCGAGGGTCATGATGTTCTCCAGTGCCGGGCAGGACGCCCTGCCGCATCATATTCAGCCGGCTCCAGGCGCGCTTATCGGCTAGATATGCAGCGCCTGCCCCAACGCCCGCAGCGCCGCCTCCTGAACCGCTTCACCCAGCGTCGGATGCGCATGAATCGTGCCCGCCACGTCTTCCAGCCGCGCCCCCATCTCGATCGATTGTGAGAAAGCGGTGCTCAGTTCGGACACCCCGCGGCCCACCGCCTGCCAGCCCAGGATCAAATGGTTGTCGCGCCGCGCCACCACGCGCACGAAGCCGTCGTTCGATTCGATCGTCATGGCGCGCCCGTTGGCCGAAAACGGAAAGGCCGCGACGATGCACTCGATGCCGGCGCGCTCGGCGTCATTCGGTGACAGTCCGGCAGTCACCACTTCCGGATCGGTGAAACAGATGGCCGCAATCGCCGCGGGCGCGAAATGCCGCTTGTGACCGGCGATCACTTCCGCCACCAGTTCGCCCTGCGCCATCGCGCGATGGGCCAGCATCGGTTCGCCGGCCACGTCGCCGATGGCCCAGACATTGCGCATCGAGGTGCGGCACTGGTCGTCGATACGGATGGGGCGCGAATCGTTGCCAACCCCGAGCCGACCGCCTGTCGCGTCGGCGAACGCAATGTGCAGCCTGCTGGACA
>JANXVP010000552.1 GCA_025351615.1 Ramlibacter sp.
CACGGCCACGAAGAAGTAGACCTGGGTCAGGCCGAACCAGAAAGCGCCGAGCGACGCGATCATGTTGAAGTCGGCGAACTGCATCGGGTAGTCGGCGTAGCGGCGCGGCATGCCCGCCAGCCCCAGGAAGTGCATCGGGAAGAAGGTGACGTTGAACGAGACCAGCGAACTCCAGAAATGGATCTTGCCGCGCGATTCGTTGTACATCACGCCGGTCCACTTGGGCACCCAGTAGTAGAAGCCCGAGAACATCGCGAACAACGAGCCGGCAACCAGCACGTAGTGGAAGTGCGCGACCACATAGTAGGTGTCCTGCAGCAGCAGGTCGATCGGCGCCAGGGCCAGGATGAGCCCGGTGAAGCCGCCCATGGTGAAAACGAAGATGAAGCCCACCGCGAACAGCATCGGCGTCTCGAACGTCATCGAGCCCTGCCACATCGTGGCGATCCAGTTGAAAATCTTCACCGCCGTCGGCACCGCGATCAGCATGGTGGTGTACATGAAGAACAGCTGGCCGGTCACCGGCATGCCGGTGGTGAACATGTGGTGGGCCCAGACGATGAACGACAGGATCGCGATCGACGAGGTCGCATACACCATCGATGCATAGCCGAACAGGCGCTTGCGCGCGAATGCCGGCACCACCTGGCTGATGATGCCGAAAGCCGGCAGAATCATGATGTAGACCTCGGGATGGCCGAAGAACCAGAAGATGTGCTGGTACATCACCGGGTCGCCGCCGCCGGCGGGATTGAAGAAGGTGGTGCCGAAATGGCGATCGGTCAGCGTCATGGTGATGGCTCCAGCCAACACCGGCATCACGGCGATCAGCAGGTAGGCGGTGATCAGCCAGGTCCAGCAGAACATCGGCATCTTCATCAGCGACATGCCGGGAGCGCGCATGTTGAGGATGGTGACGATGATGTTGATCGAGCCCATGATCGACGACGCGCCCATGATGTGCATCGCGAAGATGCCGGCGTCCATCGACGGGCCCATCTGCAGCGTCAGCGGCGCATAGAGCGTCCAGCCGGCAGCGGGCGCGCCACCCGGCATGAAGAATGACCCGACCAGCATCAGCGCGGCGGGAATCAGCAGCCAGAAGCTGAAGTTATTCATTCGCGCGAAGGCCATGTCGGCCGCGCCGATCTGCAGCGGGATCATCCAGTTTGCGAAACCGACGAAGGCCGGCATGATCGCGCCAAACACCATGATCAGGCCGTGCATGGTGGTCAGCTGGTTGAACAGCTCGGGGTTGACCAGCTGCAGCCCGGGCTGGAACAGCTCGGCGCGGATCAGCATGGCCAATGCACCGCCGACCATCAGCATGGTGAAGGAGAACAGCAGATACAGCGTGCCGATGTCCTTGTGGTTGGTGGCGAACACCCAGCGCCGCCAGCCGGACGGGGCGTGGTCGTGGTGGTCGTCGTGATCGTGCTGGGCGTGGTGGTCGAGAACGGCGCTCATCGGGATTTCCTTGTCGATTCTTTTGCGTTGCAGGTCTTGATCGCGGCAGGCGCGGCGATCACTTCCCGCGCTCGGCCAGCACTTCGGCCGGCTGCACCAGCTGGCCGGTCTTGTTGGACCAGTTGTTCTTGGTGTAGCTGATCACGGCTGCGATGTCGGTGTCGGACAGCTGCTTCCACGACGGCATCGCGTTGCGCCCGGCGAGCAGCACGTGGATCTGCTTGGTCTTGTCGGCGTCCTGGACGATTGCCGAGCCATCCAGCGGCAGGATCGGGCCCGCGCCCTTGCCATTGGCCTGATGGCAGGCGGCGCAATTGGCGGCGTAAACCTTCTCGCCGCGCGCGACGATGGCGGGCAGCTCCCAGACCTTGGCTGGATTGTCCGCCTTGGCGGCCACCTTCTTCATTTCGCCGCCAACCCAGGCCGAATAATCCTGCGCCGACAGCACCTTGACGTGGATCGGCATGTACGCGTGCTCCTTGCCGCACAGCTCGTAGCACTGGCCGTAAAAGTCGCCGGTCTTCTCGCTACGGAACCAGGTGTCGCGCACGAAGCCGGGGATCGCGTCCTGCTTGACGCCGAAGGCCGGGACGCCCCAGGCGTGGATCACGTCGTTGGCGGTGGTGATGATGCGGATCTTCTTGTTGACAGGCACGACCAGGGGGTTGTCGACCTTCAGCAGATAGTTGTCGGGGATGTCGCCCTTCGCGCCGTTGTTGGACATCTCGCGGTGCGTCGAATCCAGGGTCGAAAGGAACGAAATGCCCTGGCCTTCGCCGACGAGGTAATCGTAGCCCCACTTCCACTGTTGGCCGGTGGCCTTGATGGTCAGGTCGGAGTTGCTCGTGTCCTTGGAGGCCACCAGCACCTTGGTCGCCGGCAGCGCCATCAGAATCACGATGATGAACGGGACGATGGTCCAGATCACCTCGACCGTCACCGATTCATGGAAGTTCGCCGGCTTGTGGCCCACCGATTTGCGGTGCTTCCAGATCGAATAGAACATGACGCCGAAGACGGCAACGAAGATCACCGCACACGTAATGAGCATGAACCAGTGCAACCAGGCCTGCTCCTGCGCGATGCGGGTGACTGCGGGATGCAGGTTGAGCTGGCGCACGGCGGGGCCGCCGGGCAGATCGTTCACCGCCCAGGCGGCGCCGTTGAACACCCCCGCCAGGAGCGCCAGTGAAGCCAGCTTGTTCGAAATGCTCTTCATAGTCTTGACTGTGCCTTAAGCCTCAATTGAACCAATTTCGCCGCCTTCACGCATCGCGCAGGGCCATTCGAATCTCCCGCGCCAGCGCCGGCCGCAGCTCGGGACGCAGGTAGCGCCCCACGTTGACCGAGCGGCCCCGCCCTGACACCACGATCAGCGAGCGGTCGGCTGCGCTGGGCTCCACGCGGACCCAGTCGCGGTCGAATTCGGCCCGCTCCAGGCGCCCGGCACTTTCCAGCTCCACCACCAGCTGGCGGCCCTGCAGCGAGATTGTTTCGCCGTCGGCCGCGTGGCGCGCGTACACCACGAAGGCCACGCCAACGCCAGCCAGCTCGAGCCAGGCGAAGGGAAGCACCAGCGTTGCTCCCTGCCACCAGAAAAAACTGCCGATTCCGAGCGACACGACGCACAGCGAGACATAGAGCCAGACCAGCTGGGCCGGTGAGACCGAGCAGTTGCGCTGCAGGAACCAGTGGATGTTCTGGCCCCTGACAGTGGCGAAACGAAATACCGGATTCGACACGGGTGATGCTCACAAAATCACGGGCATTGTAGCCCGGCTATCCAGGCCCCTGCTGGGGCCAGGGGGCAATGCACCGGGCCCTTTGTCGGACTTCAGCAGGGCTCGCATGTCGTCAAGCGACACCGCGCTTTCGCCGCTCATCCTGACCCTGGGCGCGGGCTTCAGTGCGTGGCCGTAGATGATCTCGAACGTGAGCGCGAGCCGGCCGTCCACGCCTCCCAGGCCAGCCATCAGCGCGGCCTCCAGCTCGCTGTGCCAGCCACGGCCTCGCAGCGACGAAAACCGGTCCGGATGCAGGTTGCTCCCCAACTCCGCCAGCTCCGCCAGCAGCTTCACCGGCGAGTCCCAGGTCAACGTGATGCGCTCCATGTCCATCACCGGCTCGGCGAAACCGGCTGCCACCAACATGTCACCCCAGTCGTGCATGTCGGTGAACTCGTGCGCCGGCGGTGGCCAGCCCAGGCTCCGGTACAGCTGGCGCAACTCGCGCAGGCTGTCCGGGCCGAGGCAGGAAAACATCAGGAAGCCATCGACCGCGAGTGCGCGGTGCCACTGGCCGATCAGCGCCTGCGGATCGGATGACAAGTGCAATGCCATGTTGGCCCAGAGCATCTGCGCCTGGCCGTCCGGCAGGCCGCCGATGCGAAGCGGCGGCGCGCCAAGCCGTCGCCACCAGGGCCTGGCGACTGCCTTCAACGCCTGCGCCGCGGCTGTCTCCCGGGCTGCCGCGACGAAGCACGCCGCATGCGGGTAGCGCCGCCCGACCAGCGCATGGGCCTTCAGTCCGCCGCGCACCGGCTCCCAGTCGGCCCAGGCCGCTGGCTGCAGCCGGATCCACTGCAAACGGTCTTCCATCCGGCGACCCACTTCTTCGTGCAGCCAGGGCGAGCGCGGCGGCGCCACCTGCTCCCAATGGGCGGCGGCAGCAGGATCGAGTGTTGGCGGGCGTTCGGTGGCTATGAAGACGAGTCCAGGAGCAAGGGCTCCGGGCGCCCGCCGAGTATATTGAGCCGATGCTGCGCGACTGGATCGAAGGGCTAAAGGCGGCCACGCCGGGCCAGTGCGCGGTGTGCCACGGGTGGCCGGCCCAGCCGGTCTGCGAGGCCTGCGTGGTGCGGTTCGCGCAGCCGCAACCCCGCTGTCTCACCTGCGCCCTTGTCGTCCCCGCCGGTGTCGTCCAGTGCGGGCGCTGCATGCTTCAGCCGCCACCGCTCGATCGCTGCCTGGCG
>JANXVP010000126.1 GCA_025351615.1 Ramlibacter sp.
TTGAGTTTGTCCATGCCAGCTCATTATGTGCACGCAGGTTCTGAATACCGGCCGACTCTGGCCCGTTTAGCCCCCGGATGGACCCGCGCTATTCGGGCTTGACCTTCGCCGCCTGAATCACCTTGCCCCACTTGGCCTGCTCCGCGCGCTGGAAGGCAGCCAGCTTCTCGGGCAGGCCGCCGACCGGAAGTGCGCCCAGGTCGGTCAGCCGCCTGGCCACAGCCGGCTTTTTCAAGGCGGCGTCGACTTCGGCCGAGAGCCGGTTCACGATGTCGGGCGGGGTCCCGGCCGGCGCATAGAGCGCATACCAGGACGACGCCTCGAAATCCCTCATGCCCAGCGCCTGCGCCATCGTCGGCACGTCGGGGTAATCGGCCAGCCGCTGCGACGTGGTGACGGCCAGCATCCGCAGCTTGCCGCTCTTGACGAAGGGCGTGCTGGTGAGCAGCGTGTCGAACATGACCTGCACCTGGCCTGCCACCACGTCGGCGATCGCGGGGCCGGAGCCTTTGTAGGGAATGTGCGTCATGAAGGTGCCGGTGCGGTACTTGAAATATTCCGGCACCAGGTGCGACGAACCGCCGCTGCCGGCCGACGCGAAATTCACCTTGCCAGGGTTGGCCTTGAGGTAGGCCACGAACTGCGCAATGGTCTTCACCGGCAGCGCCTGCGGATTGACCACGACGACGATCGGTACAGTCACCACCAGCGAAACCGGCGCGAAGTCCCGGTTGGCGTCGTACGGAATCTTCTCGTGCAGCCGCGGATTGATCGCCATCGTGCCGATGCTGGCCATCATCAAGGTGTAGCCGTCCGCCGGCGCTCGGGCGGCCTCGGTGACGCCAATGAAGCCATGCGCGCCGGCCCGGTTCTCCACGACAACGGTGGTCCTGAGCGATTCGCCGATGGCCTGGCCGACCACGCGCGCCGCGATGTCGGTCGGCCCGCCGGCCGGGAACGGCACGACGATGCGGATCGGCTTGTTCGGCCAGGTTCCCTGTCCCGGGCCCGGGCCCGGGCCAGTCGACAAGGGTTGCGCCACCGCGCCGGTGGTCAGAGCGACTGCGGCGGCGGCGAGCAAGCGTCGATGCAGTGGGTTCATGGTGCGGCTGTCCCGATGACGTGACTGGCAAGAAGGCTGGCGATCTCGCTGTCGCCATAGCCGACCTCGCGCAGCAATGCCTCCGTATGTTCGCCCAGACGCGGGGGATTCAGCCGCACGCCGGGCCGCGACCCGCCGATGGTCAACGGCAGCAGCGCGACCCGGGTCTCACGCCCGTCCGGCAGCGTCAGTGGCGCGAGGCCGCCGGTGCTGTTCAGGTGCGGATCGTCGAACAGGTCCTGCGGCCGGGTGATGGGCGCGAAAGGCAGGCCGTGGCGCTCGAACATCGCGCCCAGTTCGGCCGCGCTATGCCCGGCGAGGTGCGAACGCAGGATGGGGATCAGCCATTCGCGGGCGCGCACCCGGTCGTTGTTGGAGGCCAGCCGGGGATCGCACTGCAGATCGATCAGCCCGAAGGCACGGCAGAAGATGGTCCACTGGGTGTCGCTGACCACGGCCAGAAAGATCTGCTCGCCGTCCCGGACGGTAAAGACGTCGTAGACCGCCCAGGCCGAGATCCGGCTGGGCATCGGGTCGGCCGCCTTGCCGGTGACGGCAAACTGCATCATGTGCTGGGCCACCAGGAAGACGTTGTTCTCGAACAGCGCGCTCTGCACTTCCTGGCCCTTGCCGGTCTTCTCGCGCTGCGCCAGCGCCGCCATCGCGCCGATGGCGCCGAACATGCCGCCCATGATGTCGTTGACGCTGGTGCCCGCCCGCAACGGGTCGCCCGCCCGCCCCGTCATGTAGGCCAGGCCGCCCATCATCTGCACCACCTCGTCCAGCGCGGTGCGGTGGTCGTAGGGCCCGGGCAGGAAGCCTTTGTGGCTCACGTAGATCAGGCGCTCGTCGAGCTTGCGCAGCGACGCGTAATCCAGGCCCAGCGCCTTCATCGTCGCCGGCTTGAAGTTCTCGCTGACGATGTCGGCGGTGGCGATCAGCCGCAGCGCGGCTTCTCGCCCGGCGGGCTGCTGCAGGTCGAGGCCGATGCTCTTCTTGTTGCGGTTGAACATGGCGAAGAAGCCGGCGCCCGAACCGAGCAGCCGGCGCGTGTTGTCACCCGCGACCGGCTCGATCTTGATCACCTCGGCGCCGAGGTCGGCCAGCACCATGCCGCAGGTCGGGCCCATCACCATGTGGGTGAACTCGACGACGCGGATCCCCGCGTAGGGCAAGTCGGCAGGGTCGCGCGCGCGGCTCTCAGCCATGGACCACTGCCTGCACGAAACCCCTGGGCAGGCCGGCTTCGGGTGTCATTCCATACACCGGCTCGCCCGGCAGCCCCGCCTTGAGGGGTTCGCGGGCAGCGATCAGCTTTTGCAGGTCGACGCCGGTGGTCACGCCCATCGCTTCGAACATGAAGACCAGGTCTTCGGTCACGACGTTGCCCGATGCGCCGGGAGCATACGGGCAACCGCCCAGACCGGCTAGCGACGCGTCGAAAGTGCGCACGCCGACGTCGTAGGCGGCCAGGCAGTTGGCCAGGCCGAGCCCGCGCGTGTTGTGCATGTGTGCTGCGCCGGTCCTGGCGCCGATCACGGCGCGCACTTTGTTGAACAGGCGCCGCACCTGCGCCGGGTTGGCCATGCCCGTGGTGTCGGACAGGCCGGATTCATCCACACCGGCCGCGATGCACTCTCCGGCCAGCCACACCACGTCCTGCTCCGCCACCTCGCCCTGGAGGGTGCAGCCGAACGCCGTGGAGATATTGGCCTCGATCCGCACCCGCGGCGCGAGCCGATCGCGCAACGCGACGATGCCTCGCAGCTCCTGGACCATCGCTTCGCGGGTTTTGCGGACGTTCGCCAGCGAATGCGCGGCGCTGGCCGACACCGGGATGGTGAGCTTGTGGACGCCGGCCTCGATGGCCGCCTGGGCCCCGCGCAGGTTTGGCACCAGCGCCATCACCGTCAGGCCCGGCAGCGTCAACGCATGCATCACGACTTGCGCGGCATCGGCCATTTGCGGCAGCAGCGTGGCGGGGACGAAGGACGCAACCTCGATCTCGCGCAGCCCGGCCTGGTACAGCGCGCTGATCCAGCGCTTCTTGGCCTCGGTCGGCATCGTGCGACCGACCGACTGCAAGCCGTCGCGCGGTCCCACCTCGCTGATGAGGACCTCGGGAATCATGTGGCCCATCGTCTTGGCTCCTGCCGGATTTTGCCACCGTCAGCTGCGACGTCAGCTCCCAGCACCAGGGCCAGGCGGACAAAGCCGGCAGACTTCAGCGCAGCGGAATCACCGTGCCGGCGGGCAGCGGCACGGCCGTCACGCTGTTCTGGGGCGAGCCTTCGAGAACCCGGTCGGAGTAGGTGAGGTAGACCAGCGCGTTGCGCTTGGCATCGACCATCC
>JANXVP010000580.1 GCA_025351615.1 Ramlibacter sp.
TCCTGGACCATCGCTTCGCGGGTTTTGCGGACGTTCGCCAGCGAATGCGCGGCGCTGGCCGACACCGGGATGGTGAGCTTGTGGACGCCGGCCTCGATGGCCGCCTGGGCCCCGCGCAGATTTGGCACCAGCGCCATCACCGTCAGGCCCGGCAGCGTCAACGCATGCATCACGACTTGCGCGGCATCGGCCATTTGCGGCAGCAGCGTGGCGGGCACGAAAGACGCAACCTCGATCTCGCGCAGCCCGGCCTGGTACAACGCGCTGATCCAGCGCTTCTTGGCCTCGGTCGGCATCGTGCGACCGACCGACTGCAAGCCGTCCCGCGGCCCCACCTCGCTGATGAGCACCTCGGGAATCATGTGGGCCATCGTCTGAGCTCCTGCCGGATTTTGCCACCGTCAGCTGCGCAAGCACGAAGGCGACCATGGCGCACACGGCACCCCGACGCCATGCGGCTGGGGAAGCCGGCAGCCATCAGCGCAGCGGAATCACCGTGCCCGCGGGCAGCGGCACGGCCGTCACGCTGTTCTGGGGCGAGCCTTCGAGAACCCGGTCGGAGTAGGTGAGGTAGACCAGCGCGTTGCGCTTGGCATCGACCATCCTCACCACGCGCAGCCGCTTGAAGACCAGCGAGATGCGTTCGTTGAACATCTCTTCCTGCCTCTCGAGCTTGCCGGCAAAGATGATGGGGCCGGTCTGGCGGCAGGCGATCGAGGCTTCGGATTTGTCTTCGGCCAGGCCCAGGGCGCCCTTGATGCCGCCGGTCTTGGCGCGCGAGACATAGCAGGTCACGCCGGCCACCTTGGGATCGTCGTAGGCATCGACGACGATCTTGTGGTCGGGTCCGATCAGCTTGAAGACGGTGTCGACCTCGCCGATCGGTTCGCTGCCGGCCCGGCCGCAAACGGCGATCAGAAAAATGACAGGGAGCAGGCGCTGGTTCATCCATCCACTTTAACCCGCTCCGCATGGCGGGGGAAAGCGCGCCCGGCGGACTCAGTGCGTCAGCACCTGGCCCAGAAAGGTTTTCAGGCGCGGACTTTGCGGGCTGCCGAAGAAAGCCTCGGGCGGCGCGGTTTCGATGATCTGCCCCTGGTCCATGAAGACTACCCGGTCCGCGACGCGCCGCGCAAACCCCATCTCGTGCGTCACGATCAGCATCGTCATGCCATCGCCAGCCAGGCTCTCCATGGTCTGTAGCACCTCCTGGACCATTTCCGGATCGAGCGACGCCGTCGGCTCATCGAACAGCACCACCTCCGGCTGCGTGCACAGCGTGCGCGCAATGGCGACGCGTTGCTGCTGGCCGCCCGACAGCTGCGCCGGGCGCTTGTGCGCGTGCTCCGTCAGTCCGACACGTTGCAGGTAGTGCATGGCGCGCTCGTTGGCCTCGCCCCGGCTGACACCCCTGCCCCAGATCGGTCCGACGGTCAGGTTTTGCAGGACGGTCATGTGGGGAAACAGGTTGAATTGCTGGAACACCATGCCGACCCGCCGGTTGACCATCAGCCGGGCCGCCCGCGTGATGTCTTCAGCGCCGATATCCACGCCACAGACGTGCAGGCGGCCCTGCTGGAACGGTTCGAGCAGATTGACCGTCCGCACCAGGGTCGACTTGCCCGAGCCGGACGGCCCGCAGATCACCGTGCGTTCGCCCGCCGCCAGTTGCAAGTCGATGTCGCGCAGCGCGTGCTCGCAGCCATACCATTTGTTGATGCCGGTCATGCGTACCACTGGGGCGGTGAAGTCTGGTGCAGCTGCGGGAAAGACAGGGTTCATGTCAGTTTCAAAGATCAGCGCGCGGCTTCCAGCCGCCGGCTGTAACGCGACAATCCGTAGCAGACGGACAGATAGACGAGGGCCAAAAAAACATGGCCCGAGGTCAGGATGTTCGACTCACCGACCCAGTCAGGCGACTTTGCTCCGTTCTCGACGGCGCCGAGGATGTCGTTGACGCCGATCACAGACAGCAAGGTGGTCTCCTTGATCACCGCGATCATGATATTCACCAGCGCCGGCACCACCGCAGTCACAGCCTGCGGCAGGACGATTAAACGAAGCGCCGCGAAATCGCTGAGGCCGACGGTCGTCGCAGCTTCGCGCTGGCCCCGGCCCACCGCCTGCAGTCCGCCGCGGAACACCTCGGCGGCCATCGCCGCGTTGAACAGTGCAAAGGCGGCGACGGCACGCGTGAACAGATCCACTTT
>JANXVP010000008.1 GCA_025351615.1 Ramlibacter sp.
TGACGCGCGAAGGCGACCCCGGCGATTCCTTCTTCCTCATCCTGGAGGGCAAGGTGACCGTCACCCGCAATGCATGGAAGCTGACCACGCTGCCAGCCGGCGTCACGCTGGGCGAGATGACGTACCTCAATCCTGGCACCATGACCCGCAGCGCCACGGCGATCGCCGCCACGGACGTGCTGGCGCTGGAGATCCGCAACGAGGCGCTGCAGAATGCGTCGGAAGAGTTGCAGACCCGCTTCGACAAGGCCTTCATCAAGCTGCTGGTCAGGCGGCTGGCCGACACCACGGCGCAGGTTGGCGCATGGGACATCCTGTCTGATCCGGAGCTGCCCGACGCACCGCATTGACGGCTGGCCGTGCGCGCGACCGACTCGCCATCACCCTTGACGCCTGAGCCGCGGCGATGCCTCAGGCCGGCACCGCCAGCCCCACCAGCGCACGGACGTCCGCCGCGTCCCCCAGCTTCCAGCAGGCGCCGAGCAGGCGCGCCGTCGGTGCGACGCCGAGGATCGGGTCGGACAGACCGTGGAATTTTCCTTCCAGCAAGGTGTCGGTCATCGGGTTTTCCAGCGACCCGATCGCATGCTCCACGAACACGTGGACGCGGCGGCCGTCGGTGAGCACCGCTGTCACGTCGGCGCTGGCTTCGTCGATCGAGTTGTCGACCGTGGCGACGACCTTGCGGCGCAGCGCCACCATGTCCGGACGGTTCACCACCTTGTCGGAGAATTCGTCCTCGCCCGCGCGGCCGAAGCTCAGGCCGGCGGCGCAGCCGTGGTATACGCTGAACTTGGCCTGCAGGCCGTCGCCCGGCTCCTTCTTGCCGGTGAGCTCCAGCACCAGCGAGTGCACCTTGAGTTCGATCCGCTCGACCTGCTCCGGCCGGACGCCCTGTTCGCGCAATTGCACGCAGGCATCGATGCTGGGGTGGATGACGATGCCGCAGGCAAAGGGCTTGTAGCTGTTGAACGATATCTCGAAGCGCTGTCCCAGCTCGCCGGTGATCTGTGTCCAGTCGTTCTTGGTCGACACCGTCTGGGCGTAACCGCGCGGCGCCTCCAGCGCCTTCGGGCTGGCGGTGTAGCCGTGGCTGGCCATCAGCGCCGACATCAGGCCGGCACGGGCGGCGCCGCCCGGATGAAACGGCTTGGTCATGGTGCCGAACTGCTCGCGCATGCCGACCGGCTGCGACGCCGCGATGCCAAGTGCCATCTGCGTCTTCTGCGCATCGAGCTTGAGCAGCCGCGCGCATGCGGCCGCCGCGCCAAGCATGCCGGTGGACCCGGTGATGTGCCAGCCGCGGTCGTAATGTTCGGGGTACATCATGTTGCCGACGCGACAGGACACGTCGATGCCCAGCACCAGGGCATCGATCACGTCGCGTCCCGACGCGCCCTGGGTCTCGGCCAGCGCCAGCACCGCAGAGGCCACCGGTCCGGCCGGATGGATGATGGTCTTCAGGTGCGTGTCGTCGTAATCGAAGGTGTGCGAGGTGATGCCGTTGACCAGTGCGGCGCTCGCCATGTCGAGGCGGTCCTTGCGGCCGAGTACGGTCGCCTGCGGCGCCGGCTCGAGCATGCGGACGGCGCCGAGTGCGGCGGCGGCGGCCTCGTGTTTCGCCGCGCCGACGGCGCAGCCGACCCAGTTCAGGAAGGTGCGGTGCGCCTCGTGATCGACCGCGTCGCTCCAGCCGCGGGAGGGATGGGTGGCGACGAACTGCGCGAGGATCTGCGTGATCGGCGGAGCGTTGTGGTCGGCGGCGACCTGGGTATTGCGGGCCATGGCGGGAACAGTCTGGATGAAAGAAAGGTGGCTGGACAACCGGGGATCAGCTGTCGAGATGGATGTTGCGGGCCTTGGCGAGCCGGGTCCAGCGCGCGATGTCCCGCTGGATGAAGTCGCCGAACCGCTCCGGGCTCATCACCATCGGCTCGATCGCTTCGACCGACAGCTTGTCGCGCAGGTCCGGCGCCTTCAGCACGGCGCCAAGGGTTTCGTTGAGCTGGCGCACGACTGGCACAGGGATGCCGGCCGGCCCGACCACGCCGTACCACTGCTGCGCGTCGAACCCCTTGAAGCCCGATTCGTCGAGCGTGGGAACGTCCCTGAACTGAGGATGGCGCTGCAGTCCCGTGACGGCCAGCGGACGCACCCTGCCCGACCGGATGTGCGGGACCGCGGCGGCCAGACCGGGGAACATCGCCTGGGTCTGGCCCCCGATCAGGTCGGTGAAGGCCAGGGAGATGCCGCGGTAGGGGATGTGGACCATGTACGAGTTGATCTGCTGCTTGAACAGTTCCATGGTCAGGTGGGTGAGCGAGCCCTGGCCGGCCGAGCCGTAGCTGACGCGGCCCGGATTCTTCTTCAGGTAGGCGACGAATTCCGCCACCGTGGTGACCGGCAGCGACGAATTGACGACCAGCACGTTGGGCGTCGCACCGATCATGCCGATCGGCGTGAAGTCGCGCACCGGATCATAGGGAAGCTTGCGGGTGGCCGGGCTGGTGCCGTGGGTCGCGACATAGCCCTGCATCAGCGTGTAGCCGTCCGGCGCCGCATGCGCCGTGTTCTGGCTGGCGATGACGCCCCCGCCACCGCCCTGGTTGTCGACGATGAAGGTCTGGCCGAGCAGCTTGCCCCAGCGCTCGGTCACTGTCCGGCCGACCATGTCGCTGCCGCCGCCGGCCGCCACCGGCACGATGTAGCGAATCGGCTTGCTTGGAAACCCCCCTGGCGCCGCTCCGGGCGCCGGTGCCGGCTGGGCGTGCAGCAGCGCCGGGGCGAGTGCCAAGCTGGGGACTGCACAAAGCAGCGCACGTCGTCTCATGGTCCAAATTCTCCTGGTTGAGCCCTGCATTGTCGCCATTTGCAAGAGCCGCGCCGAGCCGGAACAACGGAACGCCACCACGTGTGGCGAAGACGGCGCGATTGAAACCAGCCTTGCGGTCTCAGTGCAGCGCGCAAACCGCAGCGCACTCCCGCACATCGCCGAGCGTGTCGATGCGCCGCAGACAGGACAGCGCTTGCTCCGTGCGCTCGGTGCCGAGCACCAGTTCGCACTGGTCAGTGAACTTCCGGTCGAGCTGGTCGTCGGACAAGGGCCGCTCCCTGCTGCCGATGCAGTGGTCCACGACAACAGCCCGCTGGACGCCGTCCCGCAACGTCACTGTGACCTGAGCCGCATCCATCGCGAGGCCGGGGTCGATGTGGGCGCGAACCCGCTCGCGCAGCGCGGTCACCTGGGCGTCGGCCACCCGGCCGTCCGCGAATTGGGCTTCGCCACCGGCTCCGTCGATCAGCGCGATTGCCGCCGAATGGAACACGCTGAATTTTCCTTCCAGTCCCGAGCGTGGCGCCGTCTTTCCCGTCAGCTCGAGGACCAGCGGATGCACCTTCAGGTCGATCCGTTCCACATCCGCGGCGCGGACTCCGGCCTCGCGCAAGCGAATACAGCCGTCAATCACCGGATGGATCACGAGGCCGCACGCAAAGGGCTTGTAGGTGTTGCCTAGCAACTCGTAGCGCTGGCCCAGGCCTTCGACGCATTTCGCGATGTCGACCGAGGTCGATAGCACATGCGCGAAGCCCCGCCGGCCCTCGATGGCGGTCTCGGCACTGGTGAATCCGGCCTGCGCGAACAGCGCCGCCGCCAGGCCGTTCTGCGCGGCCCGGCCTGGATGCAGGCTTTTCGCCATGCTGCCGAACATCTCGCGCAGTCCTGCCGCCTGGGTTGCGGCCAGGCCAAGCGCCCACACCGTTCGCTGTTCGTCCAGCCCGAGCAGCCGCGCACAGGCCGCAGCGGCGCCGAAGACCCCGGCGGTGGCCGTGATGTGCCAGCCGATGTCATAGTGCGCCGGCAGCACAGCGCGCGCCACCCGGCACTCCACCTCGACGCCGGTGACGAACGCGTTGACCAGTTCGGGACCCGACGCGGTCCGATGCTCCGCGAGCGCGAACAGGGCAGACGCCACCGGCCCGCTCGGGTGCACCAGGGTGTCGGGATGGGTGTCGTCGAAATCCAGGACGTGCGACGAAATGCCGTTGACCAGCGCTGCGTTCAGGATGTCGGTGCGTTCGCGCCGCCCGAGCAGAGTCGCCTGCGCATTGCCTGCAAAGGGCCGCATCGCGCTCCACGCGTTTTCCACTGTCTGGTGCGCGCTCGCCCCGATGGCGCAGCCGGCCCAGTTGACGATCGCCCTGGCGGCCTCGTGAACGACAGCGGCGGGAAGCTGGTCGTAACGGCTGGCGACGCCATAACGCGCGAGGGCGCGGGTCGCGGCGACGGCCTCCTTGTCCGTGACCGGCTCAGTCAACCCGGGCACCCGTCTGCTTGACCAGCTTGCCCCAATGCCCGATCTCGCTGCGAATCAGGGCCGAAAAAGCTTCCGGTGTTCCGCCTGCAAGCTCGAAGCCGCCCTGCGTGGTCAGCCGGTCCCGCACCTCCGGAATCGTGATCAGCCGGCGCAGTTCCTGGTTTAGCCTGTCGATGATCGGACGCGGCGTCCCGGCCGGCGCCACCACCCCGAACCAGGCCTGGAACGCGTAACCCGGAACGCCCGCTTCGGCCACCGTGGGCAAACCCGGTTCCGCGGCGAGTCGCTTGCCCGACGCAGTTGCGAGCGCCCGAAGTTTTCCGGCCTTGACCAGTTCCCGGGACGACAGCAGGTTGACGAACATCAGCGAGGTGTCGCCGCTCACCACGCTGTTGAGCGCACCGGCGCTGCCCTTGTAAGGAATGTGCACGAGATGGATACCGGCCTGGGTCTTGAATAACTCGGTGGCGAGGTGGACCGCACTGCCGTTGCCGATCGATGCGTAGTTGATCTGGCCGGGCCGGCTCTTCGCCAGCGCCAGCAGTTCGGCGACGTTGGTTGCCGCAAAGGCCGGATTGACGACCAGGATGAAAGGCAGGTTGGCGATCAGCGTGACCGGCGCCAGATCGCGCACCGGGTCGTACGGCAATTTCGGATACAGCGCGGGATTGAGTGCCAGCGGCCCGGTGTCGGCGATGCCGATGGTGTAGCCGTCGGGCGCCGCCTTGGCGATGGCATCGACACCGACGATGGCGCCGGCGCTGGGGCGGTTTTCCACCAGCACCGGCTGGCCCCAGGACTCAGTCAGTTTCTGGCCCAGGATGCGCGCGACGATGTCGGTCCCGGAGCCGGGCGGATAGGGGACGATGAAGTGGATCGGCCTGTTCGGGAAGCCGCCCGCGGCAATGGCGGGGACGGGCTGGGCGCGCAGGAGCGGGGGGACGAGGGCAAAAGCGGGGGCGGCGAAAAGCAGCGCGCGGCGTCTCATCGGACATTCTCCTGGGAACGACCCCGCATTGTCGCCAATTGCCGGCAGGCCATGCTTCGGTGCCGTCCCGCAGCGAGCGCTGGGCTACTTTCCCGTCAAGTTCGCGACGTAGTAGGCCAGCAAGGCCAGGTCGTCCGGCGGCACTTGACTCAACGCCTCGGTCATCGCGCGCGTGTATCCCGGCCGGTCGCCGGATTTGAAGCCCTGCAGCGTACCGCGCACGTAATCCTCCTTCTGGCCACCGATGCGCGGCACACCCTGGCCCCCGGCCAGATCGGTGCCGTGGCAGAAGACGCATTTGTATTCTTTGGCGAGAACTTCAGCCTTGTTCATGCGCGCACTGTCAAGCGGGGCGGCGGGGAGCGGCGCCGCCACCGGCGGCAGCGTGCCGATGAAGTCGGAGAACCCCCGCAGGTCGGTGTCCGTCATCTGCTTCGCCACCGCGATCATCGCTTCGTTTTTGCGCCGCCCTTCGCGGAACAGAAACAGCTGCGTGATCGCATAAAGAGAATGCTGGCCCGCCAGCACCGGTGTTCCGGGCATGTCGCTGCGGCCGTCGACGCCGTGGCAGGCCGCGCAGACCGTGCGGAAGCGCTCGGCGTAGATGGCAGCGCCGGCAGCACTCGCAGCACTCGCAGAGCTAGCGGCGCTAGAGGTCGAGGCAGCGCCCGCGCTAGCGGCGGCCTTCTTGGTCTGCGCACAGACCGGCGAGGCCGCCGCTACGGCGAGCGACACGATTGCGGCAGCCGCCGCGAAGTGCCGCCACGTCATCACGTTACTTGCCAGCGTAGCTGATGCGGTAGATCGCCCCGGCATGGTCGTCGCTGACCAGCAGCGAGCCATCCTTCATCACCAGGAAGTCCACCGGACGGCCAAGGTATGTGTTGTTTTCGACGAAACCAGTCATGAACGGCTCAAGTTTCGCACCGCCCTTGCCGTCCGGGAATGCAACCATCACGTCGGCGTACTTCTTGGTGCGGTTCCACGGGCCGTGGCGGGCGATGAACATCGCACCCCGGTACTTCGCCGGGAACATCTTGCCGGTGTAGAACTTCAGGCCAAGCGTGCCGGCGTGCGGTCCGGTGAACAAGACCGGCTTCACATAATCGTCACACGATTTGCCCCAACCGAACTCTGGATCGGGGATGTTGCCCTGGTGGCAATACGGGAAGCCGAAGTGCTGCTTGCCGGGCTGCGTGACATGGTTCAACGTGTCATTCGGCAACTCTTCGCTGAGCCAGTCGCGGGCGTTGTTCGTGAACCAGAGGCTGCCGTCCTTCGGATTGAAGTCGAAGCCGACCGTGTTGCGCACGCCCGAGGCGATGGTTTCATTGCCCGAGCCGTCCAGGTTCATGCGGTAGATCTTCGCGTACTCGCCCGGGTCGCAGATGTTGCAAGGCGCGCCAATGTTGTAGTAGAGCTTGTTGTCGTGGACGCGCAGGTACTTCCAGCTGTGGTCGCTGCCGCCCGGCAGTTTATCGGTCAACACGGTCGGTTCACCGAGGTTGTCGAGCTTGTCTTCGACATTGTCGTAGCGCA
>JANXVP010000046.1 GCA_025351615.1 Ramlibacter sp.
AACAAGAAGCCGCAACCGCATGCCCTGCCCACCGCGGCATGGATCAATCCGCCACCACAGGAGGAACACCCCGTCCGGAATCCACAACCCTGCACAGTAAATTCATGACGCCGGGTGTAGCAAAGTCATTGACACGTTCCGCGGGCTCTGGCGTGATATCGAAATTGCGCTTGTCGCGGTACGCCTTCAAGGCGCTGGAGGAGCGATCGTCCATGGCAGTGCTTTATGTGCTGACAAGTGGAGCAATGCCACACACAGCGTCGCCTGAAATGAAAAAGGCCGGCGGGAACACCACCGGCCTCGATTGACCGTTTCAGTTGCAGGGTCAGGCGCCAGCAACATCGTCGTGGCGCCGGCTTGTACCGATCAGGAGCTGGCGCGAAGCTGGTCGCGCAGCATCTTGATCTGGTCGTGGTTGCGCTGCAACCCTTGCATCTGGCGCTCGACGATCAGCTTGACAGCTGCGGGAAGCGGCTGCTTCAAGGCTTTGGTATAGCGCGCCTTGGCGTTGTCCTCACCACGCTCGCACTCTTCCAGCACAGCTTTGTCATCATAGGTGCTGAGACTGGCCTTGACCGACACCCAACCACGGTGCAGGGCACCAGCGGCGCTGCCGTGATCCTCTGAACTGCCGCCGAGGCTGCGAATCTGCTGGTTCAGTTCCTGCGCTGCGCCCCGGCAGTCATCGGCCCGCTGCAGGAAGGTCGATTTCAGGTCTTGCCGCTTGGCCTGCTCGGCGCAGGCGCGGAAGCCATATTCGCCGTCCTTGGCGCATTCCGCCAGGTCCTGCAGCGCATCGATGACATCGTCTGTGTCACCGGAATTGTTGCCGGCGCTTTGCGCTACGCCGACTGCCGCAGCAGCTCCACCCGTGCGCAAGGTGTTGTCGACCCGGCTCCAGGCCGCGCGGCTGGCGTGCTGGGCCTGCGGCCAGGACAGGGTCGAGCCGGCCCGGGTCGATTCCCATTCGGCAGCCAGCCTTGGTTCGGTAGCGTCCCAGTTGTCTGCGGAACGGTTCCGGCTGGCCAGGCCCAGCCGGTAGGCCGGTGCGTACTCGTCGAACGTGCGGCCCTGTTCGTAGTACGGTTCTCTGGAGTAGTTGTCGCGCCAGTAGGCCTCTTCCGCCGTGGGATTGACGGCTTCTCCGGCGGCCTTGCCCGCGAGGCCGCCCACCACTGCGCCGACCACACCGCCGACTGCAACGCCGATCGGTCCGCCGATCGCGCCGGCTGTCGCGCCCGCAATTGCTCCGCCAGTCGCGCCAATGCCTGTGCCGACCGGGTGGGCGCCGGGCTCGTCGGTAATCGGGTCGCGGTTCATATCTCGTTCTTCAGCAGCCATGGGATGCTCCTTTTTCAGTGGGATGGATGATTCACGCAATGCCGCACTCTGCGCTGCGGCGTCTTGGTGCCCTGCTGATCTTGATGCCCGCGCAGTGCCGTGCCGTAGCCAAAGCCGGACATTGGCTGTAGGCGTATTCCCACCATGAGCTGCGACGCCGCACCGGGCACTCACAGGCGGTTGCTAGCTTGTCCTACACCTGGCGCCGGGGGCGCAGCGCAGTCTGCGGTGACAAGGTACGACATGAAGCTTTCGCTGCGTAAAACCCCCTCCCATCTTCACCTCGCCTATCGATATGGCGCGGCCAGTGACAGCTTGGTCGGACGCCATTTCACATTGATTCAAGATGCCCAAGTGCTGACCCTTTCGATCGACATGACCGCCAATTTCCAGACCCGCAACAAAGCGGCCGCGTCATATCTCGAAGCTGTCAACTTCGTTTACAACCACCACAAGCTGGGCTCTCTGCAATGCGCAGACAATCTGCTGCGCTCCCGGCTGATCAAGGCTTGGGAGCAGGTCGCGCAGCCTCAGCTGAGAATGTGCCTGGACCTGGGACAGCGCGGACGCTACCTGTACGCGGTTCAGCCACACTCGTTGTTTACGGGGGGCATCCAGCTGGACGTGGAAGATGAACTGGACGAAGACGTGCGCGTCAGCCGACCGCCGCCGCCCCAGGAACCGGATAATCCGAGGACGCATCCATGACCACCAGATTTTTAACCAGCTTGCTGCGCATCGGTGCTGCCTGCGCCATCGGTGTCGCGTCGTTGCACGCCACCGCCGACGACGCGACCGGCCTGCGCATCCGTTACACCGATTTGCGCGAGCAACTCGACCACAACCTCTTCCAGCGTGCGATCTACATCGATTCGACCCAGGCCGGAGAAAACCTCAAGGGCGACGTCTATGCGGTTCTCGACCACCCTTTCAGCAGGGTGAGCGGTGCGCTGAAAAGTCCTGAAAACTGGTGCGACATCCTGATCTTGCCGTTCAACACCAAGTAC
>JANXVP010000048.1 GCA_025351615.1 Ramlibacter sp.
GAACGCCGTGGTCGTCTGGGCCGCGGTGAGGTTGAAAGGGTTCTTGCTGTTGAACTGCAGCCGCTCGAACACCGCGCCGCTGATCGCCGCCGGGCTGGCAACCATGAACGCCAGCTCGCTGGCGATGTCCAGCAGGCCGCCGCCGTTGTAGCGGATGTCCAGCACCAAATCCTGCACGCCGTCGGCCTTGAACTTGGTCATCGCGGCGATCAGCTGCGCTTCGGACGGCGCGACATGGTCGTTGAACTGCAGGTAGCCGACCTTGCCGGTCACGGTCTGCAGGGTCAGGACATTCTGGACCGGCACGGTCGTGATCTTGGCCGACTTCAGCACCACCGTCCGTACGCTGCCATCCAGATTCTGCAGGTCGAAGGTATGCGACTCGCCGCCAGCGACAGGAAACAAGGCAGCGTTCAGCACGTCGACGGTCTTGCTGTTCACCACATCGACGCCGTCGACGCCGATCACCTTGGCGCCGCGCCCAATGGCCGCCAGCGCCGCCGCCGTCCCGGGCTCGGTGTAGGCGACCCGCACGTCGCGCGGCGGCTGCGACTTGACGATTGCCAGCTCGAATCCGTACCCGGAACGCACGCCGCCTTGCGACAGCTCCTGCCAGACGTCGGTTGGATACAGGAAGTGGAAGCGGTCTCGCGGCTTGCCCGACGGCGTGAGCGCCGGGGTCCGCAAATCCGCGAAAAAAGCCTGCCGCGTCGTATACACCGCGGCGCGAAGGGTGGCAGGAATCTCGTCGAACCAGAGATAAGTCTCGTCGATCCAGGCGCGGACCCAGCTCTTTTCCTGGGCCAGCGTGCCGGGCTGGTCCGGATCAGAGCCGCCGGTCGAGGGATCGACTCCCGGCCGCGGCGCGGCGCAGAAATTCTGCGACACCACGGAGCTTTGAATGAGGTCCGCGGGCGCAGGCGGAGCGGCCGCCGCCGGAACCGGCGCAGGCGGTGAGGCAAGCGGCGCGGGCGCGGAAGCCGGGACCTGCGCGATTGGCACGGGCGCTGGAACCGGGGCCGGTGCGGCAGCGGCGTTTTGCGCCGCCGCGGGCGCCGCCAGCGGATCTGAACTGCCGCCGCCGCCGCAGCCCGCAAGCACCAGCGCCATCAGTGTCGAGAGGACAACGCCTGCGCGGGCCCGGAGAACCAAACCATTGCACTGACCGCATTGCAACGCGCGTGTGAAGCCGGCGACCCAGGCCGCGGTAGTGCCGGCAGGCGGACAGCGACACGCCCGGCGCCGGCCCGTTCTCACCGCAGAAAGCCGATGTTCCTGGCTTCGCGCACCTCGGGCTTGATGCGGTGCTCGGCCTCCAGCTGGTCGAGAAAGTCGGCGGCGCTGAATTCGGTCGCGAGGATATCGACCTGGCGCTTGACGGCGGCGAAGTCGCCCGGACAGAGCTGGTCCAGCCTGGCCAGGCGGATCCGGATTTCCGGCGTCAGCAGCGCATGATCGCCAGCCAGTGCTTCCGTCACGAACATTTTCTCGCGCTGCACGGTCGTGAGCGGCATGAACCTGATCTTGAAGGTGAAGCGGCGCAGCGCCGCCTGGTCGATCCGCTCCAGCAGGTTGGTGGTGCAGACGAAGATGCCCGCAAAACGCTCCATGCCCTGCAGCATCTCGTTGACTTCCGTCACCTCGTAGGTGCGCTGGGCGCCGCGCCGGTCCTGCAGGAAGCTGTCGGCCTCGTCCAGCAACAGGACGGCCTTTTCGTTTTCCGCTTCACGGAACATCGCAGCCATGTTCTGCTCGGTTTCGCCCACGAACTTGCTCATCAGGTCGCTGGCCTGCTTCACCAGCAGCGGCAGATCCAGGCTTCTGCCAATGTGCTCGGCGAGCGCCGTTTTTCCGGTTCCCGGCGCGCCATAGAAACACAGCGTCCCGTGTCCCCGCGCTTTCAGCGCCTGGACGATCCGGGGCAGCTCGAACCGGCTCTCGACGTTGAGCATGTCCAGGTCGTACGTGGTGACGCTGCGGCGGGCGCGGCCATCCTGGGCCTGGTTTCCCAGCGCCTGGTCAGAGTTCTTCAGTTGCCGCTCGATCAGGCTTTCCATGCCCACCTTGTCCGACGTCGCCAGCCTGGCGAAGCGCACCGCCGTGCGGATTTGCGCCGGCGTCAGGCCCTTGCGCCCGGTCAACCTGGCGATGAAGGCCTCCGACACCGGGGTGCCAGCTAGCGTTTTGCGCACCAGGCCTTCGCGCGCGCCCGGCGGCGGTGACTTGAGCTCCAGGTGGTAGGCGAAACGGCGGCGGAATGCCGGATCGATCTGCTCGATGCGGTTGGTGACCCAGATCGTCGGCACGGCGTTCGATTCCAGGATCTGGTTGACCCAGGCCTTGCCGCTGACGCTGTTGCTCGCCGGCGCCACCACCTGCTCGGCGCGCGCCATCAGCTGCGCGGCTTCGCTGGAGATCGGCGGAAAGACGTCTTCCACCTCGTCGAACAGCAGCGCGGCCTGGGCGCTGCCCTTGAGAAACACCTGCGCGATCTGCAGCGAGCGGTAGCGATCGCGGCCGCTGAGCGAATTGCCGTCGCGATCGGCGTATTCCACCTCGAACAGCTCCAGTCCGCAGGCCTGCGCCACGACTTTCGCCAGCTCGGTCTTGCCGGTGCCGGGCGGGCCATAGAGCAACACGTTGACACCCGCTTCCTTGCGCGCGACCGCATTGCTGAGCAAGGAGCAGAGTACTTGCGCCTCGTCCTCGACAAAACAGAAATCGCTCAGCCCCAAACCGCTCTTGGCAGAGGGGCGGGTGAACACGGCCATCAACTCGTTCTGGTCGCGGTATTCGCGCATCAGCACCGGCGGCAGCTTTTCGCTGACCTTCATGAGGTCTGCGAGGTCCGTGATGTTGTGCTCGGAAATCAGGTTCTCGACCAGCCCGATGCGCTCCAGCCGCGAGCCCGCGCGCAATGCCTCACCGACTTCGGTGGCGTTGACCCCGGCAATCTCGGCGATGGCCGCATACGCTTCCGGCGCGTTGTTCACCTTGAACTCCACCAGGATACTGCGCAAGTCGCGCTGGTAACGCGCCAGCGTTCCGTACAGCAGCAGCGCGCGCTCGGCCTTGTTCAACTGCAACAGACCGCTGAGCGCGTCGATGTTCTTTTCGACCAGGGTCGAATGCTTCTTCAGTGCATGCGTGAGCCACTCGCACGTGACGGCCAGCACCGACAACAGGTCCTTGGGCTGGTCCTTGGCATATTCGTCGAGGTAGAAGAACAACGTGCCTTCTTCATACGGACCGCGCCATACGCCGTGGCGATCGAGGAACTCGCGCGTCCCCAGCTGCTCGTGGCCGCGCCAGAACTCGTTGTCCTTGCAGCGTCGGCCCAGAAACTCACGCAGCCGGGCGAGCGCCGGAGCCGGCCACGCCAGGTGCCGCCCGGCCAGCGACAGCAGGCCGTTGAGGTCGCGCCGGACATTGAACTTGCCGCCCTGCTTGGCGGCCAGCGTCAGCACAAAGTGCGAGCACATCAGGTCCAGCACCGGCGCGTCTTTCAACCCCGGCGAGGGAAGTACCTGCACATCGACCAAACGCTTGACCATTGAACCCTCCAGCCTCGAGAGGCGTGTGCTCAACATAACGCGCCTTGATGCTACATGGAAGACGCAGCCTGTGGGGAAAGTGATGCCTGGCCCGGCTTTACCGCGCACAATGCCGCGATGCTCGAACTCGCCGACATCCGCCAGGCCCGCGAAAGACTGCAGGGCCAGGTGCTGATGACCCCTTGCGTCGAGTCGCGCACGCTGTCGCAGATCACCGGGGCGCGGATCTTCCTGAAGTTCGAAAACCTGCAGTTCACCGCCTCATTCAAGGAGCGCGGCGCCTGCAACAAACTCGTGCAGCTGTCGGCCGCGGAGCGCAAGCGTGGCGTGATCGCCATGAGCGCCGGCAACCATGCGCAAGGCGTCGCCTACCATGCGCAGCGGCTGGGACTGCGGGCGGTGATCGTGATGCCGCGTTTCACGCCCGGCGTGAAGGTGGAAGGCACCCGCAGCTTCGGCGCCGAGATCGTGTTGCACGGCGACACGCTCGACGAAGCGCGGACCCACGCGCTGGCCCTGGCGGCGCAGCAGGAACTCACCTTCATCCACCCTTACGACGACGAAGCCGTCGTGGCCGGGCAGGGCACGGTCGGGCTGGAAATGCTCGAAGCGGTGCCGGAACTCGACACGCTGCTGGTCGCGGTCGGTGGCGGCGGCCTCATTGCCGGGGTCGCGGTGGCGGCCAAGGCGCTCAAGCCCGGCATCGAGGTGATCGGCGTCCAGACCCTGTGCTTTCCCAGCATGTTCAATGCTGTCAAGCATGAACACCTGCCGCAGGGCAGCAGCAGCATCGCCGAAGGGATCGCGGTGGGCACACCCGGTCGCGTTCCGCAAGCGATCATCGAAAAATGGGTGGATGACATCGTGCTGGTCGATGAGGGCGATATCGAGCAGGCAGTGGTGATGCTGCTGGAGGTGGAGAAAACCCTGGTCGAGGGCGCCGGCGCCGCCGGGCTCGCCGCCCTGTTGAAGGACCCGCAGCGGTTCCGCGGACGCACCATCGGTCTGATCCTTGGTGGCGGCAACATCGACCCCTTGCTGCTGGCGGCGATCATCGAGCGTGGCATGGTGCGGGCCGGGCGGCTGGCGCGAGTGCGCGTCAGCGCGCGCGACGTCCCTGGCTCCCTGGCGAAGATCACGGCCACGGTGGCGGACGCGGGGGGCAACATCGACGAGGTGCATCACCAGCGCGCCTTCACCACCCTGGCGGCGCAGAACGTGGAGATCGAGCTGGTGTTGCAGACGCGGGGCCGCGACCATATCGCGGCGGTGCTCGACGCGCTGCATGCAGCCGGCTTTTCTGCACAGGAGCAGCGATGAGCACCCGGTGGCTGCCGGGCCGGGTCGGCGCGGCGGCTAAAATCGCGTTCCAACCGCCTCCGTCAGGAAAAAGATGTCCGACCCCGCACACCGCCCCATCCAAGGCGAAGACAACACCCCCCCGGACGGCGTCGACGCTGTCGTTCCGCTCATTCCCATCGTGCTGCCCCTGGTCGGCGGCGTGTTGATCTTCCTGCTCGCCTTCATCGCCGTTTACATGGCCTGAGTGACGGCAGGGCTTGCGGCTGCGGGAAGCTCCGGCCGCAGCGGCATGATGTGCACAGCCTCCGGTGCGATCGTCAGCTGCAGCCATCCTCCCCGCACCAGCCCCATGCCGCGCAGCTGCGCGGTCGGCAGATTGAGCGTCACCCATTCTTGTCGCAGTCCCTGCGGCCGCAACGTGCACAAACTGGTTTCGCCGAGCGCCAGCAGTTCCAGCAGTTCGCAACGCAGCCTGTTCTGAAGGCCCCCGACGGGGCTGTCGGCAGCCACGTCGATGCCCTCTCCAGCGACGACCCAGGTGACGGCCGCGCCGTCGTCGATCTTGTCCTTGTCGATCACCCGCAGCTGCACCTGCGTGTCGACGTCCGATCCCCAGGCCAGGCGGCCCCAGCCCGGCTGGTCCTTGTGGAAGCGGCCGCGGAAGTGGTTCTGGATTCCCACCAGTTCGGCGACCCGCGCGTTGCGCGGGCTGGCAAACACATGCGCTGGCGTCCCGGTCTGCAAACTGCGGCCGGCATCGAGGATGACGACCCGATCGGCCAGCCGCCTCGCCTCCGCCAGGTCGTGCGTCACCAGCACCATCGGCGTCGACAGCGAGGCGCGAAGCGAGGCAAGTTCCCGGTACAGCGCCTGGCGGGCCGGCGCGTCCACCGCCGAGAAGGGCTCGTCGAGCAGCAGCACCCGGGGCTGGCGCGCCAGCGCCCGCGCCAGGGCCACACGTTGCTGCTGGCCGCCGGACAACTGGGCCGGCCGACGCTGCTCCAGCCCGAGCAGTCCCAGGCGCTCGAACAGGGCCGCGTAGCGCTGCGCGTCGCCCGTGCCATTTCCATTGCCGTTGCCGTTGCCGCTTCCATGCGTGCCGATGGCGACGTTCTCCAGTGCCGTGAGGTGCGGAAACAGCGCGTAGTGCTGGAACACGAGGCCGACGTGACGCGCCTGCGGCGGCAGGTTGATGCCCTTGCCGCTGTCGAACCAGCAGTCGTCCCCGACGGCGATTCGACCCCGCAAGCTGGCGCTGCGCAGCAGGCCGGCAATGGACCGCAGCAGGCTGGTCTTGCCGCTGCCCGAAGGTCCGACCAGCGCCACGAGCTCGCCGGGAGCGCAGTCGAACGCCGCCTCGAGCCGCATCGGCTGTTCGTTGCTGACCGCCAGCGACAGTTGGCCAGGCGCCACTAGCGCTCCTGCAGCGGCCGCTTGCGGTCGGCGGCGAACACCAGCGCCACCGCCAGCACCGAGCACAGGACCAGTGCCAGCGACATTGCATGCGCTCCATCGGTGTCGAAGGCCTGAACCCGGTCGTAGATCGCGATGCTCAGCGTGCGGGTCTGGCCGGGAATGCTGCCACCGACCATCAGCACGACGCCGAACTCGCCGAGGGTGTGCGCGGCGGTCAGGGCGACGCCGGCCAGCAGCCCCGGCCACGCCAGTGGCAGTTCGATCTCGAGGAACGTGCGCCACGGGCTGAGGCCCGAGACCCACGCCGCTTCGCGCAAGCTGTCCGGAATGGCGGCGAAGGCGCGCTGGATCGGCTGGACCATGAACGGAAGGTTGACCAGCAGACTGGCCGCCAGCAGTCCTTCGAAGCTGAACACCAGCCGCAGGTCGAGCGTGCGCGCCAGCCAGCCGCCCAGCGGCGAAGCCTGGCCGAGCGTAGCGAGGAGATAAAACCCGATCACCGTTGGCGGCAACAGCAGCGGCAGCAGCAGCAGCGCCTCGGCCAGCGGCTTGCCGCGCCAGCGGGTCGAGGCCAGCCACCGCGCCAGCGCGATCCCCGGCGGCAGCAGCAGCGCGGCCGTCAACGCGGCGAGCAGCAGTGAGACACGGGCGGCTTGCCAATCCATGGTCGCGATTGTGAACGTTAAGGCGTGACAAACCCGTAGCGTTGCAGGACCGCCCGGGCCGCCGGCGTCTGCAGGTAGGCGTAAAACGCCGCGGCTCTCGGATCTGCTGCCTTCAGCAAGACCATCCGCTGGCGCAACGGCTCATGGAGCGTGTCCGGGACCAGCAGGGATCGGCCGTGAACAGAAACCACAGGCGAAATTGCCAGGGAATAGGCAGTGACCCCGACTTCGGCAGCGCCGGAGGTCAGGAACTGTGTGGCCTGGGAAATGTTTTCTCCCAGCACCAGTTTCTGCCTGAGGCTGTCCCATAGCCCCAAGCGCTGCAGCGCCTGCTGTGCAGCCCGCCCGTACGGGGCGTGCAGAGGATTGGCGATAGCGAAGTGCCTGATGTCATTGACGGCGCCGCGCACGCCATCGAGCAATGCGTCGAGCGACACCCGGGAGCCGTGCGCCGCGAAGAGCGCAATTCTGCCCAGCGCATACGCTACCCCGCGGTCTCGCGTCAACCCGGCATCAGCGAGCTGGTACACATAGCCTTCGTCGGCCGACATGAACAGGTCGGCATCCATGCCCTGGCGAATCTGCTGGGTGAAGTTTCCGGAAGATCCCATCGTCAGCTGCACGCTATTGCCGGTCTCCCTGGCAAAGAGTTCGGCGACATCGGCAAGCGCAAATTTCAGGTCGCTCGCGGCAAGCACACGCGCAATCACCGGGCGGCTCTGAGCTCGAACGCTAACGCTCAACGGAGCCAGGCCGAGAATCGATACAAACGCCCTCCTATCCATGGGGACATCCCTTGGTTAGCATAACCTTATGCAAGTTTTGCATTGTCTTTGTGATATCGAACGACCAAGATACAAGCCGGTTTCATAAAATCGACATCCCAGCCGACCCGCGGACTGTGAACCACCCCTTCACGCCCAGCCGTTGCCGACCCCGCGACACCGCCCGCCGACTGAGACGCAAAGCCGTTTTTTCAAAGGCTGCTCTCAGGACACATCCGCGGAGCTCCTCTGAAAAGACGTTTTTTCATCCTCAGGAGCTTTCCATGAATTTACCTGCGATGCAGGGGCTGAACCTCAATGCTCCAGCCTACGTCAAAAATGCCAGGCTGATCGCCTGGGTCGCCGACATGGTGGCGCTGTGCAAACCCGACAAGGTGTACTGGTGCGACGGCAGCGACGAGGAATACGACCGCCTGGCCCGGCAACTCGTGGACGCGGGCACCTTCAGGAAGCTCGACCCTGTCAAGCGTCCCAACTCCTTTCTGGCCTGCTCCGACCCCGGGGACGTTGCCCGGGTCGAAGACCGGACCTTCATCTGCTCGAAGAAAAAGGAAGACGCGGGACCCACCAACAACTGGACCGATCCGGACGAGATGCGCGCGACGCTGCAGCCCTTGTTCGACGGCAGCATGCGGGGCCGCACCATGTATGTGGTGCCGTTCTCGATGGGCCCGCTCGGTTCGCCGATCGCCCACATCGGCATCGAGCTGTCCGACAGCGCCTATGTCGCCGTCAATATGAAGATCATGACCCGCATGGGCAAGGCGGTCTACGACGTGCTGGGCGTGAACGGCGAATTCGTTCCCTGCATCCACACAGTCGGCGCGCCGCTGCAGCCGGGCGAAAAGAGCAGCTCCTGGCCGTGCAACAAGACCAAGTACATCGTCCACTATCCCGAGACGCGCGAGATCTGGTCGTTCGGCTCAGGCTACGGCGGCAATGCGCTGCTGGGCAAGAAGTGCTTCGCGCTGCGGATCGCTTCCGGCATGGGGCGTGCCGCGGCAGGAGGGGCCTCCGGCAGCCCGGGCTGGTTGGCAGAGCACATGCTCATCCTGGGCGTGACCACCCCCGAAGGCCGCAAGTACCACGTCGCCGCGGCCTTTCCATCCGCCTGCGGCAAGACCAATTTCGCCATGCTGATCCCACCCAAGGGCTTCGATGGCTGGAAGGTCACAACCATCGGCGACGACATCGCGTGGATCAAGCCCGGGGCTGACGGCAAGCTGTATGCGATCAATCCGGAAGCCGGTTACTTCGGCGTGGCTCCCGGCACCAACACCGAGACCAACCCGAATTGCATGGCGAGCCTGGACAAGAACGTGATCTTCACGAACGTTGCGCTGACCGAGGACGGCGACGTCTGGTGGGAAGGTATGGGCCCGGCGCCGGCGCACGCAATCGATTGGCAAGGCAAGGACTGGACCCCGCAGATCGCCAAGGAAACCGGCGCCAAGGCCGCGCACGCGAATGCCCGCTTCACGGTCGCCGCGATCAACAACCCGGCCCTGGATCCGGCCTGGGACGACCCGAAGGGCGTGGCGATCGATGCGTTCATCTTCGGCGGCCGCCGCTCGACCACGGTGCCGCTGGTGACCGAAGCCCGCAACTGGGTCGAAGGCGTGTACATGGCAGCGACGATGGGCTCGGAAACCACCGCAGCCATCGTCGGCGAGGTGGGTGTCGTGCGCCGCGACCCGTTCGCGATGTTGCCCTTCACCGGCTACAACATGTCGGACTATTTCCAGCACTGGCTGGACCTGGGCCGCAAGCTTTCCGGCTCCGGCGCCAGCTTGCCGAAGATCTTCACCACCAACTGGTTTCGCAAGGGCGACGACGGCAAGTTCGTCTGGCCAGGCTATGGCGAGAACATGCGCGTTCTCAAGTGGATGATCGACCGCATCGAAGGCAAGGTCCAGGGCACCGAACACGTCTTCGGCGTCGGCCCGGCCTATTCAGAAGTCAGCTGGACCGGCCTGGATTTCACACCGGAGCAGTTCAAGACGGTGACCAGCATCGACAAGGCGGCCTGGCAAAAGGAAATGCAGCTACACACCGAGCTGTTCAAGCAGCTTGAATACCACCTGCCGCGGGAGCTCGCCGAAACGAAGAGCCGCATCGAAGAGCGGCTCGCGGCCTGAGTAGCGCCTGCCCGGCCCAGCCGTGTCGCCTAGGCGGCACGGTGGCTGATCGCGCTTTCCAGATCTGCAGCGCCAGCGCTCATCGCTCGGCTGATGTCGGCCATGACCCTCGCGTCCGTCAATGCCAGATGCCACAGCTTGTCGTCCTGCTGGGCCGATCGGCGGGCGGCAGCCCAGCGGCGCAGCTGGATGCGCATGCGGCGGACGACGCTGCGCGCCGGACGGGCCGCCAACCCCAAGGCGGCGAAAGCGACGGTCCACATGACGATCCAGGCGAGCAGCAGGTGGCCTTCGCTCCAGGTGTCGATGACCTGGTTGGCAACCACCAGCAGCGCAGAAACGATTGCAGCGAGCAGCAGGCTTGCGGCGCCGCGCGGGCTGAAAACGTCATCGGCGGCATGCTTGAGGGACACTGCGGCCCGTTCGGCGCGAACGACGCCGGGGTGTTCGGTCGGTTGGGCGACGTGGACAAAGCTGGTCATTTTGGATTCCTTCTCATGCGCTTCGGCTCGGAATGGCCTTTACGAAGTTCGATATTAGGGTTTCTACCAATATTGTGCAACTCAGGTTCATGGAGTCCGGCCATTCATCATGGTTATGAACGCAGCAGGCGACGGGATTAGCCTTGACAATGCCCGCTCCGGCAACGGAACTTGCCCACCAACCCAGGAAGTCCCCATGATTCGCCTGCCACTCGTGCGCCGCGGCGCGCTCAAGCTTCTTGCCGCCGGTGCCACCGCGCTCGCACTGCCAGCCCGTGCCGCCTGGCCGGATAAGCCCATCAAGATCGTCGTGACCTTCCCGCCCGGCGGCGCCAGCGACATCGTGGCCCGGGTGATGGCTGAGCAGCTCAGCCAGAAACTGGGACAGGCCGTGCTGGTGGACAACCGCCCAGGCGCCGGCGGGAGCGTCGGCGGCCTGCTTGTCACGCAGGCGCCGACCGATGGTTACACGTTGATGCTCAGCAACTCGACCCCGATTTCCATCGGGCCGTTCGCGCTGGAGAAGCAGCCCTATGACCCGGTTGAAGGTTTCACCCACATTGCACTGATCGGCAATGCGCCGTGTGTCGTGATGGCGAACCCCAAGACCGGCCTGAAAACCTTCGCAGACCTTGAAGCCATGGCCCGAAAAAGCGGCCGTCTCGACTTCGGGTCGGGCGGGCCGGCGTCCATCGGCCATATCTACGGCGAACTCATGAAGGCCAGCCTGGGCCTCAACATGGTCCATGTTCCGTACCGCGGTGGCGCGCCGATGACGACCGATCTGATTGCGGGGGTGGTGCCGGTGGGGATCGATGTGCTCACCGCTTTCGTGCCTTACTTCAAGAGCGGACAGCTGGTGCCTTTGGCGGTGACCTCCGCCAATCGCTCCCTGCTGGTACCGGACGTGCCGAGCGTTGTCGAAGCCGGCCACCGCAACCTCGTGCTGGACAACTTTTTCGGCTTGTCCGGACCGCCGCGCATGCCTGCGGACATCGTCGCGAGGCTGAACGCCGCCTGCAACGAGATCCTGGCCCAGCCCGCGGTGAAACAGAAGATGGCTGAGCTCGGCATCACCCCCTCCCCGGTCAGCCAGCCGGCCTTCGCTGCTTTCGTCAAGGACCAAGTCGCGCAGCTTGCGCCCACGGTGAAGGCCGCCGGCGTCAGGCTCTGAGCCTGCCAGCGGGCGCGCCGTGGAAAAACAGGAAGCGTGAAGCTCCAGCTGTTCTCCGACCTCCACCTCGAGGTCCATCCCCGCTTCGAAGCGTTGCCGGCCCCCGGGGCCGACATGCTGGTGCTGGCAGGGGATGTCGGTTCCTACCAGAACGGATCGCTGCTGCGGGACAGCGACTTCGGGCTGGGGCGCTTTTCTCCGAAAAACGGCTGGCCGGTGCCGGTGTTGTTCGTTCCCGGCAACCATGAATACGACAACCTCGATTTCGACCTGACACATACGCGTCTGCGGGAGACCTGCGAGCGGCTGGACATCACCTGGCTGGAGCGCGAGTCCTTGGTGCTGGAAGGCGTCCGCTTCATCGGCACCACCCTCTGGACCGATTTCGATGCGTTCGCGCCGGCGGATGGCGACCTCACGCAAGTCCTCAGAGCGCGGGCGAAAGCCTTCCGGGCAGCCGATTTCTACCTGCGGAAAACCGGTGCGACCCGGGCTGGCCAGCCCTTCATGGCGCAAGGCTGGCGTGAACAGGGGCTGCTTTGCCAGGCATGGCTGAGGCAGGCACTGGACGTTCCGTTCGACGGTCCGACAGTGGTGGTGACGCATTTCGCGCCCAGCCTGCGCAGCGCCGATCCCCGCTACGGCCTAACGCCCGGCACGGCGGGCTTCTGCAGTTCGCTGGACGACCTGCTGCCACTGGCGCAACTCTGGATCCACGGTCACCTGCATTGCGGGCACGACTACGTGCAGGCGGGTTGCCGGGTGGTGGCGAACACCCTGGGGTATGCAGCCAAGGGCGAGCAGGCCGGCTTCCGGCCACAGTGGCTGCTGAACGTTCCGGTCCCGTCGACTAGCGGCTGTTCAGCCCATCGAAACAGGTGCTGACCACAAGTTCGATGATCTCGTCGTCGCTGTGCTGGCCGCCGGCACGCAAAAACTCCAGCACCGGGTCGCAGCCTCGCGCGTACAGCGTGTAAAGCACCACGATGGGGGGCAAGCGCGCGTTGAGTGCACCACTGGCTTGCGCCGCTTCGATCCAGCGACCCAGGCAGTCACTGATTTCCATCAATGCATCGACATAGGCGCGGCTGCCGGTGAGCGCTGCGCGCAGGCTCGAGTTCTGGCTGGGAAGCGAAGGCATCTCACCGGCCAGTTGCACCTGGATGGTCCAGCGGACGACCGCCTTGAGTTTTTCCAGCGGCAGCAAGTCGGGCGCGATGGTGTCGAGGAAGTCCCTGGCGCCACGCATCACGCGAACCATCGCGGCGGCGGCGAGGTCTTCCTTGCTGGGGAAATGCTTGTAGAGACTGGCCTTGGCGATGCCGACCGCTGCAGCCACTTCGTCGACCGTCATGGCATCGAAGCCCTTTTCGGCCAACAGCCGGTTGACGGCCACGACGATCGCTTCTTCGCGCGCCAGGAGCATCTGCTCCTTGAAGGATGGCTTGGCGCCGACAACACTGTTCATGTGCCGGATTTTAGGGTAGTTACGTCTAACAACACCTTGGCGACTTCCTTTACAACGGCCGGCAGCCGCTGGCATGGGCCGCTGTGAAACACTGACCCTGCATCTTTCTTGCTTGTGGGTCTGCGACGCGGAGGCGCCCATGAATATCTCGATCCAAATTCTTGCCTGGCTGGCGGCCGTCACGGCGGCCTTGTTGCTCGCATTCGCGACACCGGACGAATCGACGCTGATGGGCCGCGTGCCGCCCATGAACGTCAAGCGCCTCAACCAGCAGCCGATCGCCATCCCCCAGGGCTTGCCTGCCGGACGCACGCTGGCGCTGGTGCCTTTCGAACGGGGCCACCATGGCGAGATCGAAAGCTGGATCAAGGGGCTGCAGCTGCGCGAGACCAATGCGATCGCGTGGTTGACGATGCCGGTGCTGAACGACCCGGGCAGCGAGAGCGCCCGCACCGACATCGAGAGCGGCATGCGCGAGCGCCACAGCACCGACTTCGACCGGGCCCGGCTGGTGCCGGTCTTCACCAACCGCGACGCTTTCATGCGCGCAGCCGGGCTGTCCGGTGTCGAGCATGCGTGGGTGCTGGTGATCGGCCGCGACGGCCAGGTGCTGGCCCGGGTCAAGGGCGAATACGACGAGGAAAAAGCCCAAACCCTGCGCGAGACGCTGGCGCAGAATTTTTAAGCCCGCGACCCCGGTTACTGCAACGCCTCCCACACGCGCAAGGGCGTCAACGGCATCTGGAGCTGCGGCGAGCGATCGGCGTGACCGGCCCTTGCGACCGCATCAGCCACCGCGTTCACCACGCTCGGACCGGCTCCGATGGTGCCGAGTTCGCCAACGCCCTTGACCCCCAGCGGATTGTTCTTGCACGGCGTCGAGGCGTCCATCTCGGTCACGAAGTCGCAAGCCACGATGTCGGCGCGCGGCGCGCTGTAGTCCATCAGGCTACCGGTGACCGGTTGGCAGGTGTCGGCGTCGTACACCATGTGCTCGCACAGCGCCTGTCCGATCCCCTGCACCGCACCACCGTCGAGCTGGCCGCGCACGATCATGGGGTTCACCACCCGGCCGACGTCATTGACGCTGCAGTAAGCGACGACCTGGATTTCGCCGGTCGCCGGATCCAGCTCCACCTCGCTGATGTGGCAGCCGTTCGGCCAGCTGGGGCCCGAGACCGACGACGTGCTCTCGACAAAGATGCGGCCTTCGGGCTGCTTTTGGGCCAGCTCGAACAGTCCCATCCCGACGTCGGTGCCCCGCACGACGAAGCGGCCGGCCGCATAAGCCAGATCGTCCGCCGCGGCTTCGAGTTCGCCGGCCGCCAGCTGACGGGCCTGGTCGAGCGCCTTTCCCGCGCCGATCGTGAGCGCGGAACCGCCGGTGAACAGCGAGCGCGAGCCTGCGCTGCCGAAGCCGTCGCCGCGGTCCGTGTCACCAAGCACCACCCGCACGCTGTCCATCGGCACGTCGAACACGTCTACCATCAACTGCGCCAGCGTGGTTGCGATGCCCTGTCCCATCGCGTTGACGGCCGAAAACACTTCGATGATACCGTCGCCACGCACCGCCACCGTCACCCGCTCCTGCAACGCATTGCCGCCGGTCCATTCGAGAAAGGTCGCGATGCCCTGGCCCCGCACCATGCCGCGCGCCTGGCTGGCCAGCGCGCGCGCGGCGAAGCCGTTCCAGTCGGACAGGCGCAAGGCCTGGTCCATGACGTGCTCGAAGCGACCGCTATCGTAGGTCTGGCCCATCGGGTTGGTATAGGGCATCTGCTCGGGCCGGATGAAGTTGCGCCGCCGCAACGCGATGCGGTCGATCCCGCTCTGGCGCGCGGCTTCGTCCATCAACCGTTCGATGACGAAAATGGCTTCGGGGCGGCCCGCGCCGCGGTAGGCACCGGTGGGCGCGGTGTTGGTCAGCACCGCCTTGAAATGGAAGTCGATGACCGGGATGTCGTAAACACTGGTTTGCACCCAGGGGCCGATCAGCAACTGGATGGCGATGCCCGTGCCGGTGGCATAGGCGCCGACATTGGCGACACCGCGCAGGCGCAGGGCCAGGATTTTCCCGTCAGCAGCCAGCGCCATTTCGGCGCGGGTCTGGACATCGCGTCCATGGGTGCTAGCCAGGAATTCCTCGCTACGGTCCGCCACCCACTTGATCGGCCGCTGCAGCCGCAGCGCGCACCAGGCCACCGCCGCATCTTCAGGATAGATACCGGTCTTCATGCCGAAGCCGCCGCCGACATCGCCCACGGTCACGCGCACCCGCTCGGGTGCCAGTCCGAGAATGTCGTTGCAGAGCGCGTTCTTCACGCCCGACGGCATCTGCGAACTCATGCGCAGCGTGAGACGGCCGTCGTCGGCCAGCCAGGCGAGAACGGAGCGAGGCTCCAGCGTGAAGGCAACGACGCGCTGGTTGACGACCGACAGCGACACCACGTGCGCCGCCTGGGCGAACGCTGCGGCCGCGGCCTCCTGTTTGCCATGCCGCATTTCGGCGGCGATATTGTCCGGCGCCTCGTCGCACAAGGCCGGCGCGGCGCCGCTGATCGCGTGGTTCACGTCCACCACGCCCGGCAGCTCCTCGTAGTCCACCACGACGGCTTCGGCCGCATCGCGGGCCTGCTGCAGGGTCTCTGCGGCCACCATCGCCACCGGCTCGCCGACAAAGCGGACCCGCTCATGCGCCAGCGGCCGCCGCGGCGGCGTGGCTCCCGGGGCGCCGCCGGCGCGCTTGAAATCGCGGCTGCCGGGAATCGGCTTGACGCCGGCAGCGACGAGTTCGGCGCCGCTGAAAACGCCGCACACGCCGGGCATCGCCTGCGCGGCGCTGCTGTCCACTGACAAGATCCTGGCATGCGGATAGGGCGAACGGACAAAGCACACGCTCAGCTGGCCGGTCGGTGCCAGGTCGTCGGTGAACTGGCCGAGGCCTTTGAGCAGGCCTTCGTCCTCGATCCGCTTGACAGCATGGCCGCTGCCATAGCGGGCAGCGACATCAGGCGACACGGCGGGTTGGTTCATTGCGGAAAGGTTCATGCCCCAAGTCTGGCCGATTTTGCCGGGCCTTGCAGCGCGGCCGGGCCTTCAGCGGGCACTGCCGCCCATTCCGGCCGATGCCTTCTCGCTCATCCACCGCAGCAGGTCCAGCCACATCTGTCGGGTCTCGGCGTCCAGCGGCGTGCGCATCGAGTTGGGCAACTCGATGGTGACGACGGGCACGCCTTTGTGCACGCCGCCGTAGTTGCCCAGGGACCCCGGGAAGATGCCGACCTGGTCCAGGTACAGGCGTCCGAGCCTGGACGGCGGCGAGGCCGGACCGTCAAAATCAAGCACCCCGTAAGGTGCGTGGATGGCCACGATCAGGTGCGGCTTGAAGCTTTGCATCTGCTCGTGGAGGTAGCGGGTCTCTGGCTCCGAGAGGGGCCGTGGCCCGGGCCAGCGGCGCGGGTCCCTTCGAGTTCGCCGCTCCCAATAAACCGCAGCGTCGCGCTCCCAGTTGGGCGTGGGAAAGTTGCGATTCAGGTCGACCCCGTGGGCATTGGTGCGGCGCGGCGGCCGGGCCAGCACGCCGTCTGGATTGAGCACCGGAATGAAGCGCCAGTGCACCGGCTGCGGCATCTGGGTGGGCTCCTGGGCCAGTGCGATCCAATGCAGCGCGAGCGATCCCGACGACAGCTCGTCGCCATGAATCGCGCCCAGCACCAGCACGCGCAGCTTGGCGCCTTCGGACTTCACGTCGCGCGTGTACAGGGGCACGCCCTGCAGCGAGCGGCCGGTGCCCGGTTGCAGCGCAGCGCTCAGGCACAGTGAACGGCTGACGTTCGGTAGCCGGCGCATCAAGCTATCGCAGGGGTCTGCGGGGCCAGTGGCCGGTGCAACGGCCGGTGGCGGCGCCGTCGGGCGTGCTGCAGGCGCCGCCGCAACAGGTGGGACCGGGATCAGGACGAATGCGGCTGCGGCCCAGCACACTCGTGCGTAGGTGCCCACCGCCTAGATCCCCCCGTACCAGTTGTAGCCCTGGTCTTCCCAGTAACCGCCCTTGCCGCCGCCAAGCCCGGCAAAGCTGTCGACCAGCTCGACCCGGTGCAGGTACTTGGGCTGCTTGTACCCCAGCTGGCGCTCGATCCGCGCCCGCAGCGGGGCGCCGTTTTCAACCGGCAGCGGCTTGCCGTTCAATTCCCAGGCCAGGATGGTCTGCGCATGAAATGCGTCATCGAGATCGACACTCTCGTAATACGCCGTGTCCTCGTCGTCTTTGTCCATCTGGTCCAGGCAGTGAAAGACGACAAATTTCGCCTCTGGCTTGACCTGCGCCATCGTCAACAGGTGGGACAGCTGCACGCCCTTCCACTGGCCGATGCAGCTCCAGCCCTCGACGCAGTCGTGGCGCGTGACCTGGGTCCGCGCCGGCATGGCCTGGACGGCGGGCAAGCTCAGCTCGAGCGGATTGGCCACCAGGCCGTCGACCTTCAGCCGCCAGTCGGCAAAGCGCGTGGCGACCATGGCTGCGTACTCCGGGCCCGGCGGCATCGTGGTGCCGTTGGAGCGGAACACCGGGGCGATCTCGGACGCCGCGAATTCCTGCGCCATCGCGCGCCGGCCGAGCACCCGATGCAGCGAATTGTTCAAGGTCTCGGCGCTCCTGAGCACCTGAACCGCCATGTCGTTGTGGCTGAGGGCGTCGCAGCTGGCCAGCACGCTGCCGGCTGCAAGCCCGAGGCCGGTTCGCAAAAGCCCTCGCCGTTCGCGCCGCTGTTCCAGAAATGGCTTGGCCTTTTTCATTTTGGCAATCTCCAGTAACCGGTGACCATCGAGCGCAGGTTGTTCACCAGGCCTGTCACGATCACCTCGAACACATGCACCAGGACGAAAGCCACCAGCAGGACGGCGGCGATGAAATGCAGGGTGCGCGCCGCCTGCCTGCCGCCCAGCCAGTCGACCCAGCCCGGAGCAAAAGCATCCATCATCGGCGACATGGCCCAGCCCCCGATCACGATCAGTGGCAACACACCGAAGACGATCCCGATGTAAGCGATGTTCTGCAGCACGTTGTAGCGGTGAGCCGTCTCTCCGTGAGGATGGCGCAGCAACAGGTGATCCCGGATCGAACCGCCGATGCCGCGCAGTTCGCGTCCGGTGGGGACCAGGTCACGGCGCAGGTGGCCACTGAACACCGTCCAGGCGAGGTAGGCGAGGCCGTTGAGCACGAATACCCAGGCGAAGAAAAAGTGCCACAGCCGTGCCATCGACAGCCACTGCGAACCCGGGATCGTGGCCCACGAAGGAAAAGCCCGGGCGGCGTATTCGCCCGCCGCATCGCCGCGCGACGTCCCCAGCACGCCGTGGGTGTCGAACTC
>JANXVP010000139.1 GCA_025351615.1 Ramlibacter sp.
CATCGCATCGTGGCAGCGCGCCCTGGAAAAGCTGGGGATTGCGCTGAGCATCCGGGCGGTCGACTTCGCACTCTTCCAGCAGCGCCTGGACACCTTTACCTTTGAAATGGTTGTGATCGCATATCCGGGAACTCACTTTCCGGGTGCCGACTACCTGGATATTTTCGGCACCAAGGCCGCTGACACACCTGGTTCTTCGAACCTTGCCGGGATCAAGAACCCAGCGATCGACTCCATCCTGGGCCGCATCAGCGCAGCCGACAACCGGAACGAATTCCTGGCTGCCTGCCGCGCCCTGGACCGGGTGATCGCCCACGGACACTTCATGATTCCCGCGTGGACCAGCCGGGAAACGCACGCTGCCTATAACGCCTGGCGGCTGGAGCGTCCCGCGATGGTGCCGCCCTATCCGCCCGAGGGCGTTCCGTACATGGAGTGGCCCATGACCGTCTGGTGGGCGCGCATGCCGCCCGTGACCGCCACATCCAACCCACCATGACCGCCTATATTGCCAAACGCATTCTGCTGATGCTGCCCACGCTGTTCGGCGTGATGATCCTGACCTTCGTCGTGACCCAGTTCGTGCCGGGCGGACCGGTTGAGCAGTACGTTGCCGAAGCACGGCGCGGACCCGGCGGCAGCGAGACAGGGATCTATCGCGGCGGCCAGGGCGTCGATCCGAAGAAGCTCGAGCAGATCAAGGCGCTGTACGGTTTCGACAAGCCGCCGCAAGAACGTTTCTGGAAAATGATGGGGCAGCTGGTGCGGTTCGACCTGGGCCGCAGTTTCTTTCAGAACAAGGACGTGTGGCCGCTGATCCTCGAAAAAATGCCGGTCTCAATCAGCCTGGGCCTGTGGACTTTTTTCATCAGTTACGGCGTGGCCGTGCCCTTGGGTGTCGCCAAAGCGGTTCGGGCCGGATCTCGCTTCGACTTCATCACCACATTGCTGGTTCTGTTCGGCTACGCCATCCCGGGGTTTGTCCTGGGCGTGGCGCTGCTGGTGATCTTCGGAGGCCAGTTGCAGTGGTTCCCGCTGCGCGGGCTGACTTCAGCCAACTGGGACGAACTGAGCTGGGGCGCCCGCATCGCCGACTATCTCTGGCATATCGCGCTGCCGGTGACCGCCATGGTCCTGGGCAGCTTTGCGGTGACGGCAATGCTGACCAAAAACGCTTTCCTCGAGGAGATCCGCAAGCAATACGTGCTCACTGCCCGGGCCAAGGGCCTGGGCGAGGGGCAGGTCCTCTGGAAGCACGTGTTCCGCAATGCGCTGATTCCGATCATCACGGGCTTTCCCTCTGCCTTCATCGGCGCGTTCTTCACCGGGGCGCTGCTGATCGAAACCCTGTTCTCGCTCGACGGTCTCGGCTTGCTCAGTTACGAAAGCGTGATTCGCCGCGACTATCCAGTCGTGCTGGGAACCCTGTACCTGTTCACGCTGATCGGCCTTGCGACCAAGCTGATCAGCGATCTCTGCTATGTCTGGGTGGACCCGCGTGTCAAATTCGATTGACGTCGACGTTCCCCTGGCTGTCCCGCATCGACCCGCAGGAGCGGCGCCGCCCCCTTTGCAGGGGCTGCCCGGCCGGTCGCCCAGCCGGCGCGCCTGGTTGCGCTTCAAGCGCAACCGGCTGGGGTACTGGAGCCTGTTGGTCTTCGCCGCGGTGGTGGTGCTCAGCCTGCTGGCGGAGCTGCTTTCCAACGACCGTCCGCTGATCGTCCATTACCAGGGGCAGACCTACTTTCCGGTCCTGCGCGATTATTCCGAGACGACTTTCGGCGGCGATTTCCCGACCTCCGCCGACTATCTCGATCCGTTCATCCGCCAGCGCATCACGACCGGCGGCAACTGGGCGCTGTTCGCCCCCAACCCCTACGGCGCGAACTCCCTGAACTACTTCGCCAGTTCGCCCAGTCCGGCCGCGCCCAGTCGCGAAAACTTTTTTGGTACCGATGAGCGGGGCCGGGACCTGCTCGCCCAGCTGCTCTACGGCTTTCGCGTGAGCGTGCTGTTTGCGCTGGCACTGACGGCAATGGGCACCGCAATCGGCATTGCTGCGGGCGCCGTGCAGGGTTACTTCGCCGGCAAGGTCGACCTGGCGTTCCAGCGCTTCATGGAGATCTGGGGCGCGATGCCCGAGCTGTACCTGCTGATCATTTTCAGCGCGATTTTCGCGCCCAGCGTGGCCTTGCTGCTGGTGCTGCTCAGCGCGTTCGGCTGGATGTCGCTGGCCGACTACGTCCGCGCCGAATTCCTGCGAAACCGGCAGATGGACTATGTTCGCGCCGCCCGGGCACTGGGCGTCGGCGACAGCCGGATCATGTGGCGCCACATCCTGCCCAACAGCATGACGCCGGTGGTGACCGTCCTGCCGTTTCGGATGAGCGCGGCCATCCTGGCGCTGACCTCGCTCGACTTTCTCGGTCTCGGCGTGCCTGCGGGAACGCCTTCGCTGGGCGAATTGCTGTCGCAGGGCAAGGGCAACATCGACGCCTGGTGGATTTCGCTGTCCACCTTCGCCGTGCTCGTGCTCACGCTGCTGCTCC
>JANXVP010000100.1 GCA_025351615.1 Ramlibacter sp.
CATGTTCGTGCGGCCCAACGACCCGGTGTACGAAGGCATGATTGTCGGCATCCACAGCCGTGACAACGATCTGGTGGTCAACGCCACGCGGACCAAGCAGCTCACCAACTTTCGCGTGTCAGGCAAGGAAGACGCGATCAAGATCACGCCGCCGATCCAGCTCACGCTCGAATACGGCGTGGAGTTCATCGAGGACGACGAACTGGTCGAGATCACCCCCAAGAGCGTGCGCCTGCGCAAGCGCTGGCTGAAAGAGCACGAGCGCAAGCGCGCCGGCCGCCCGGCCTGAGTCAGTGAAGCTGACGCACGCCAGGGCGGTGGCCTTGATGGTCGCAGTCGCCCTGATGTGGTCGACCGCGGGCGTCATCACCCGCCAGCTGGACCACGCGCGCAGCTTTGAGGTCACCTTCTGGCGCAGCTTTTTTACGTTTGCCTCCCTGCTGGTCATCCTTCCGGTGTTTCAGGGCAGAGGGGTCTTCGAGAAGATCCGGCGCGGCGGTGCTTCCTTCTGGATCTCCAGCCTGTGCTGGAGCGTGATGTTCACTGCCTTCATGGTGGCACTCACGCTCACCAGCGTCGCCAACGTGCTGGTCACAATGGCGCTCGGACCACTCTTCACGGCCCTGCTGGCGCGCATCGTCATTGGGCACCGGATCGCGCCACGAACCTGGGTGGCGATCGTGGTCGCGGGCGTCGGCATCGCTTCAATGTACAGCGGCCAGGTCGGTGGCGGTCAGTTGGGGGGCACGCTGGTCGCACTGTTCGTTCCCCTGGCTGGCGCCGTCAACTGGACCGTCTCGCAGCGCTCGCATGCGTCCGGCAAGGGCATCGACCTGGTTCCGGCCGTGCTGATTGGTGCCGCGCTCTCGGCGCTGGCCACGCTGCCGCTGGCGATACCGCTGCGGGCATCCGGCCATGACGTCGCACTGCTGGCTGGGCTCGGCCTGGTACAGCTCGCGATCCCCTGCGTCCTGTCCGTGCTTTGCGCGCGTGTGCTGAAGGCGCCGGAAATTGCGCTGCTGGCGTTGCTGGAAATCGTCTTCGGCGTTCTGCTGGCCTGGGTTGGCGCGGATGAGGTCCCATCCCGGGCAGTGCTGGCCGGTGGCGCATTGGTGATCGGCGCCCTTGGCGTCAATGAAGTGGCAGGCTGGAGGCAGCGAGCATGACCGATGTCGTTACCGAAGTCCGCGCGGGCGTGGGATGGATCACGCTCGACAGGCCGAAGGCGCTCAATGCGCTTTCGCTGCCGATGATTCGGGATCTCGCAGCGGCATTGCTGGCCTGGCGCACTGATCCGGCAGTCCGGGCGGTGGCGATCCGGGGCCAAGGGCGGGAACAGCCGTTCGGGACCTTCTGCGCGGGCGGCGACATCAGGTTCTTCCACGCGGCGGCGCTAACCGGCAATCCCGAGCTGGAGGATTTCTTCACCGAGGAATACGAGCTCGATCACCTTGTCCACACCTTCCCCAAGCCGTACATCGCCTTTCTCGACGGCATCGTGATCGGCGGGGGAATGGGGATCGCCGGACATGGACGCGCCGGCCGGGGACTGAGGCTGGTCACCGAGCGCACCAGGATGTCCATGCCGGAAACCAACATCGGGCTGTTCCCCGATGTGGGCGGCGGCTACTTTCTGGGACGCTGTCCGGGTCGGCTGGGTGAATATCTTGCGCTGACCGGCAGCGTCGTCACCGGAACCGACGCAGTTGCCGCGCGGCTGGCGGACCGGCTGGTGGATTCTGCGCGGTTGCCGGCTTTGTGGGATGCGCTCGCGAAAGGGGGCCTGGATGCGTTGCAGTTCGAGCTCGACACGACCTCGGACGCAAGCAACCCGCAAGACAGCAGCGGCTCCTGGCCAGCGGAATCGATCGACCGGGTGTTCGGGCTGGACGGCCTGCCAGCGATGGTGTCGGCGCTCGAGACCGACGATACGCCCTGGGCGCGCGAAACCGCCGCCGCCTTGCGGGCGCGCTCGCCGCTGATGCTGCACGTGACGCTCGAGCAGCTGCGGCGCGGCCGCAGCATGAGCCTGGCCGACAACCTGCGCATGGAGCGCGGGATGATGCGGCGCTGTTTTCACCTGCGGTCCGGGCGCGCGAGCGAGACCGTGGAGGGCATCCGGGCCTTTGCGGTGGACAAGGACCGCGTTCCGCGCTGGAACCCTGCCCGGATCGAAGACGTGACGCCGGAGCAGGTTGCGGCCTTCTTTGACAGCCCATGGCCGGCGCACGCTCATCCGCTGCGGCAGCTTTCCGCCGCGCCTGGCGCGTGACCAGGGGCAGGGTCGAGGCCGGTTAGCGGCTGCGGCTTTTCATGGCGCGCTCGACCTCGCGCTTGCCTTCGCGGTCCTTGATGGTGTCCCGCTTGTCGTGCTCGGCCTTCCCCTTGGCCAGCGCGATCTCGCACTTGACCTTGCCGTCCTTCCAGTGCAGGTTCAGCGGGACCAGCGTATACCCCTTCTGCTCCACTTTGCCGGTCAGCCGGCGAATCTCTTCCTTGTGCAGCAGCAGCTTCTTGGTCCGCACGGAATCGGGACTGACATGGCTCGATGCGGTGTTCAGGGGATTGATCTGGCAGCCGATGACGTACATCTCGCCCTCACGGATCACCACATAACCGTCAGTCAACTGCACCTTGCCTTCGCGCAGGGACTTCACCTCCCAACCCTGGAGCACAACGCCGGCCTCGAATTTTTCCTCGAAGAAATAGTTGTAAGCCGCCTTCTTGTTGTCGGCGATCCGGCTTGACGGGTCGGGTTTTTTTTTGGTGGCCATGGGCTGAGTTGGGGGCGGAACCCGGGCGCAAAAGAGGGGTTCATACAATCGGACCGCCGGGCGCGAGATTCTACGTTGTTGCCCGGCGCGTTCAACATGAAAACAGTCCAAAAGTCCGTCCTGATCTGGTACACCGCGCAGGAGATGTTCGCCCTGGTGACGGACGTCGAGAAATACGCCGAATTCCTGCCCTGGTGCGACCAGGCCAAGGTGCTGGCCCGGGACGAGCACGGCATGCTGGCGGAAATCGGAATCGCCTTCGCCGGCATCCGCCAGACATTCACGACCCGCAACGACCACGTGGCGGGACGCTCCGTCGACATGAAGCTGGTGAGCGGGCCGTTTTCCAACCTGGATGGCCACTGGACGTTCACCCCTGTGGGCGAAGCCGGAGAGCGCGCCTGCAAGGTCGACCTCGAATTGCAATACGGGTTTCAGAACCTGGCGCTGGCTGCGCTCGTGGGTCCCGTGTTCGACCGGATCGCGGGCAGCATGGTCGACGCTTTCGTCAAGCGTGCCGAGCAGGTGTATGGATGAAGCGCCAGCGTTGCGGCTGACGGTCGTCTATTCGCCGGCGCCCAGGCAGGTGCGGGAATGGTCGCTGAGCCTTCCGGCCGGCTCCACCGTTCTCGAGGCGCTGGCCGCCAGCGGGATTCGCGACGTTTTTCCCGCGCTCGACATCAGGGTGACCGGAGTGGGCGTCTGGGGTCGCGAGGCGGCGGCAGGCCGGCTGTTGCACGACGGCGACCGGATCGAGGTTTACCGGCTTTTGCGGGTGGACCCGAAGGTGGCGCGGCGGGAGCGCTTTCGCAGCCAGGGGGCCAGGTCGGCAGGCCTGTTCGCCAGGAAGCGGCCCGGCGCGAAACCCGGCTACTGACGCATGCAGCCTTTCAGCTCTTGCAGTCTTCCGTGATGCCCTGCAGCCGCTTGGTCTCTGCGGCGCGCTGTTCATCGGAGAGAAACTCCCGCTCGCCGTTCGCATTCGCAGCGCGAATCCGCACCCCGCTGGTCATTGTCTGCAGCGCGCGTTTGGCCCGCTCGCAGTTTTCCGCCTTGGTCTGTGCAATCTTGTCGTCATCGGCCTTCTTTTTGGCTTCTGCCGCGTCTTCAGACTGCTTTTTCTTTTCTTCCAGTGCCTTGTCTTTGCCGCTGATCTTCGGCACGTTGGCAGCAGTCCTGGCGGCTTGCGCAGTTGCTTTCGCAGCGGCATCGGCGGCTGGAGCGGCGACGTCTGCTGCTGCTTCGGCCTCGGCCGGCACCGGCGGAGCCTTGCCGCCAGGTTGCCTCAGGATTTTTCTGGCCGGAATGTCGGCCGGCGGTGAACGATCGCTGTAGACCTTGTGGCCGTCCTTGTCGATCCACTGCCACTGGGCGCAAGCCAGCGCAGGCAGCAGGGCCGCAGCGAGGGAAATGACGCTAAGCAGTTTCATGGCCGCAGTTTAGCGCGGCACGGGCAGCGCTCCAAGTGGCGAGGACCCGCGT
>JANXVP010000128.1 GCA_025351615.1 Ramlibacter sp.
GCAGTCCAGCCGTGCAGCGGCGCCATCGCCAGCCGAAGCTGCCGTACCGGACGGTGGGAACGCGTTCGACGCAGCCATGGAATTCCAGAGCCGGAAATAAGCTGAGTTGAGGCCGGGGAATGAATGCACCTTGAACCGACTGTGAGCGCCGAGGGTGAATTTGCGATGATTCAGCTACCAGCATAGCGCCGCGACAACGTACCTGTTGCCGCCCGACCGCCCATGATCCTTCAGGCTCTGCTGGTTCCGCTCGACGAGCGGCAACGTCTCGTGGAACTGGGCGACTTCGGTATTCTGGATACCGAGCCTGACGACGATTACGACCGCCTCGTGCAACTCGCCACCGTCCTGTGCGGCACGCCGATGGGCACGCTGACCTTCGTCGATGCCAGCCGCCAGTGGTACAAATCCCGCGTCGGCGTCACGTCGCTGGAGGCCCCGCGCGACCAGGCCTTCTGCGCCTACACGATTCTCGATTCGGACCTGCTGCTTGAAATCCCGGATGTGGCGCAGGCGCCGTGGTTCGACCCAGGGCTTTACGGTGCCGGTACCCCGGCGGTGCGCTTCTATGCGGGAGCACCGCTCAAGACCCGTGAGGGCAGTTCGATCGGAACGCTTTGTGTCATGGACAAAGTGCCGCGCGTGCTGTCCGAAGGCCAGCGCGACGCACTGAACAAGTTGGCCAAGGCTGTCGCCACCCAGCTCAATCTGCGCCGTCAATTGCGCATCGCCACCCAGACCGACCGGCTGACCGGACTGCCGAACTGGTTTCATTTCGAAGCCCAGTTCGATGCCTCGCGTCCCGTCAAGGGCATCGTTTCCTTCGTCCGGCTCAAGACCGTGAGCCAGATTAACTCCGCTCACGGCTTTCGGATCGCGGATGCGCTGATCAAGCAGACTGCGGACCGCCTGCGGACCTTCACCGATGGAGGCGCATTCATCGGCCGCATCAAGCGCGGCCTGTTCATCCTGTTCTTCCCCGACGCGGATCCGGACGAGTTCGCAAGGAGTACGGCCTCCCAGCTGACGGCCATGCTGCAGGCCCCGTACCACGTCAACAACCCTGACACTGGTCTGTCCGATCAACCTGGGGTTCGCAGCGTTTCCGAGGGATGGCAACTCGCTGGACGAAGTTGTCAACTCGGCTGACGCGGCCTTGCAGATGGCAATCGAGCGCGACGAGCCGGTCGCGTTCTTCGACAAATTGGTCGACAACGTCCTCAGCACGCATTACCGGCTCGAGCCCCAGCTGCGGGAAGCGTTGCTACAGAAACAGTTCGTCAACTATTACCAGCCCAAGATCGACCTTGCGACCGGCGCGATCGTGGGCGTCGAGGCGCTGATCCGGTGGATGCATCCGGAGCGCGGGCTGGTTCCGCCGATGGAATTCGTCCCGGCGCTGGAGTCCACCGGCCTGATCAACGAGGTCGGCAATCACATCATCCAGCGGGCGCTCGCAGACTTACGTCGATGGCGCGATGCCGGTTGCCGGCGCCCCGGATCGCGGTCAACATCGCGGCCGGGCAACTGCGCAGCGAGGATTTCGTCAAGGAGCTGCGCGCCGCCCTCCAGGCCAATGGCGGCGACGCAACCGCCCTGGGCATCGAGGTCACCGAGAGCGTCCTGATCAGCAACATGGAGCGTGCGATCGAAGTGCTGACGCAGGTGCACAAGCTGGGCATCCCGGTCGCCATCGACGACTTCGGCACCGGCTATTCCTCGCTGGCCTACATCGTCAACACCTGCATCTCGCTGGCCCACAACCTGAACCTCAAGGTGGTCGCGGAGGGAGTGGAGATCGAGGGCCAGGCCGCGATGCTCAAGCAGCTGGGGTGCGATCCGGCGCAGGGCTTCCTGTACAGCCCGCCGGTGCCGGCGGACCAGCGGGCGCGCATGCTGCGCGAATCCGCCTGAGCCGGTGAAGCAACCGGCCGTGTTGCCGGGGTTGTGCGGCGGCTAGAACACCGCTTTCGCCAGCTCGAACAGCACCGTCGGCCCCAGGTCCTTTTTCAGCTGTTCGCGTCCGACCTTCGCCACCTCGAATCCCTGGAACCCCGAATTGTGGAACGACGGCGCCCGCTCCGTGATTTCAACGATCGGGCAGTTGCCGTCCCGGCCCATCACCTCGCCCTTGAACACAGTGAAGTCGGGCCCCATCATCGCGGTGGCAACGACCAGCGTGTTCGGCTTGTTGCTGGCGGTGACCACCCGGGCCTCGGCAATCGACTCCGCGCCCCTGGCTCCGATTCCGGCGCGCTTGAGCGCCTCCAGGGCGGCCACCCGCAGCTTCTCATCGCTCGCGATGACCAGCACCCAGGCGTTGAGCAGGGAGGTGGCACCGGGAGAGTCTTCCTCGAACAGCTCGACACTGGAGACGCCTTCGGAACTGAGGAACGTTTTGGGAAACTCGATAGTCAGGATGGCTGCGCCTTCTGCGCCTGACCGGGTGACGGAGAGGTTGGCCGACGACGCCATCTGCCGCAGCAGCATCCAGTGCAATCCATCGTTCAGACGGCGCCCGCGCACCTTTGTGCCCCAGGTTCCCGTGAGCTGGCCCGGAGCGGTGGGCGCGGGGTTTCGCGGCGGTGTCGCCACCCGAACCATCAAGCGGGCAGGTGCGGGCCAGACCGGTGTCTCCAGCGTCAGCGTCACCTGTTTGCTGAAGCTCAGGCCCCAGTCGATCACGTTGTTCACCAGGCTGACCGCGACCGGCGGGTCAAGGAGCACATCGACCGGCTTGAGCAGCCCCTGGACGTCGACATTGGCTGCGGCAAATTCCTCGCGGCGGCTGTCCAGCAGGTCGCGGATCAGCTCGGCCAGTTCGACCCGGTCGCGGGTCTGGCGGATGCGGCCGCTGGCAAGGCGGGTGATCTGCTGCGCTCTCAGGCTGGTGTCGCGCATGCGGTACAGTGCGTCGCTCAAGGCCTTGGCCTCGGCCCGGCGCATGCGGCCGGCGCCGACCATGAAATCGAGCGCGCGCAGGATCAGGTTGCTGCTTTCGACCGCCTGCTCGGACAACGTGGCGACCAGCGTCGGCCAATGCTGCGCCATGGACCATGCGGCGGCGACTTCAGTCCCCTGGGACGCGGGTGCGACCCCGTCGGACCAGCGCCGCTGCAGGCTGGCATGGGCAGCTGCGGACTGCGTCGGCATATTTTCGGATTCCGTCATGGTTGTTTCTGGCCTGGTTCAAGGGGTGAAAAACGCGGCTGGGACTCAGGTGCCGGCTTCCTGCGTCACCTGAAAACATTGGCGGGCACAGTAATCGACCAGAAAGTCGATTTCGGTCGACTTGTCGAAGACCGCATCGACGCCGAGTTGGGCACAGCGCTTGCGGACGCTGGGGTTGACGTAATTGCTGAAGACCACCACCTTCTGGCTGGTCCGCTTGCGGGTAATTCGCTGGACCAGCCGGATGCCGCTGCCGCGCTGCAAAAAGAGATCGATGATGACCATGTCCCAGTCCTGTGTGTTCTGGTCGAGCCAGGCGATGCCCTCGTCTTCTGTTGCGCTGTTGCCCACCACCCGCACACAGGTCAATTCTTCGAGTGCCCCGATCAGGTTTTCGCGGATGGTCGCGTTGTCTTCGACGACGTAAGCTTTAAGCTCTTGCACGGTAATCCCTGTTGCGGTGCGCGCGCCGAAACCCGATGACAGTAAGTATCGGCATCAAGGCGTTACTCACTCTAATTTCCGACACGTGCGAGCATCTCGGACGGCCCCGCTTTCTTCTGTAGGACGGTGCCTACTGACGCCCATCGGTGTACTGGGTCCACTTAACATCAGTGTATCGCTGCCTCTGGCCTTGAACGTCCTTTTTCGATTGTCCCGCACCCATGGATCCAGCCCAGCTCGAGCAAGCCAACACGTTTCTGAAACTCGTTGAGCGGACGGCATTCGTCGGCGTCTGGATGATCGAGCTTGCGCCAGAGCGGCTGGTCTGGTCCGACCAGCTTGCCGCGTTGCACGGTTGCACGCCCGGCTTCGCGCCATCGCTTGAAAAAGCGTTCAGCTTCTATGCTCCGGAGTGGCGCGACAAGATGCAGGCCCTGTTCGCCGCTTGCGCCGGCGAGGGCGTCGCGTTCGACGAGGAGATGCAGATCGTGACCGAACAGGGCCGGCGCGCCTGGGTGCGGACGCTGGCGAATGCTGTGCGTGACGAAAGCGGAAAGATCGTGCGCGTCGAGGGCGCGCTGCAGGAAATCGCGCCGCACGGCTACCCGCATGGCACGCTCTTGCGGCATACCGTGAGCATGGGCGGGGCCATGGGCAGCGGTGAGGCCTTCGCCACCGTGGACCGCGACGGCCAGTTCACCTATGTGAACGAGGAGGCCGAGCGCCTGCTGGCGCGCAGCGCCGACCAGTTGCTTGGAAAGATGCTGTGGAGTTCATTCCAGAAAACCGTCCGGTTCCGGCTCGAGGAAAAGTTTCATGCCGCCGTGGCCCGCGACGAGAGCATCGAATTCGAAGAGCTCGATGCGCGCGTCAGCACCTGGCTGGAGCTTCGCGGCTATCCCTTCGGCGGCGGCCTTGCTGTTCACCTGCGCGACGTCACGGGCCGGCACAAATCAGAAGAGCAGTTGCGGCTGCTTGAAAGCAGCATCGCCAGGCTGAACGACATTGTCATCATCACCGAGGCCGGGCCTTTCAGCGCGCCGGGACCCCGGATCGTCTTTGTCAACGATGCTTTCGAGCGGCGGACCGGGTACACGCGCGACGAGGTTCTGGGCCGCACCCCTCGGCTGTTGCAGGGAATCGACACGCAGCGCGGCGAACTCGATCACATCCGGGCCGCGCTGGAGCAGTGGGAGCCGGTCAGGGTGGACCTGATCAATTACAAGAAGAACGGAGAGCCGTTCTGGGTTGACCTCGACGTGTCCCCGGTCTGGGACAGTTCACGCAAGCTCACGCATTGGGTGGCTGTGGGACGCGACATCACCGAACGCAAAAGCGCAGAGGAGAAGATCCAGTACCTGGCCTTCTACGACCCGCTCACCAAGCTGCCGAATCGCCAGCTCCTGCTGGACCGGCTGCACCTTGCCCTGTCGGACCAGGAGCGGCCGCGCGAAGGCGCCCTGATGTTCATTGACCTGGACAACTTCAAGGTTCTCAACGACACGCTCGGACACCAGAAGGGCGACATGCTGCTGCAGCAGGTGGCCGAGCGGCTGCGCTCGTGCGTCGCCAAGGGCGACACGGTGGCGCGTCTGGGCGGCGACGAGTTCGTGATCCTGATCGAGAATTCCAAGCTCAAGCCCCTGGAGCCGGCGGCCGCGGCACGCATCGTCAGCGACCGGATCCTGACCACGCTGGGCGAGCCGTACGTGCTTCCAGGCTACCTGCACCACAGTACCTGCAGCATCGGTGTCACGCTGTTCGGCCAGGCACCGTGCAGCGTCAGCGAGTTGCTCAAGCAGGCCGATCTCGCGATGTACCAGGCCAAGAACGCAGGCCGCAACGCAGTGTGCTTTTTCGACCCGGAGATGCAGGCGCTGGTCACCGCCAATGCAGCTCTCGCATCGGATCTGCGCCAGGCCTGGCGAGAAAACCAGTTCCTGATCGACTACCAGCCGCAGGTCGGCGTGGATGGCAGCATGACGGGCGTCGAAGCGCTGCTGCGTTGGGATCATCCCCAGCGCGGCCGGGTCGGGCCCGACAATTTCATCCCGACCGCGGAAGAAACGTCGCTCATCATCCCGATCGGGCGCTGGGTGCTTGAGACGGCGTGTGCCCAGCTTGCGCAATGGGCGCATCGGCCGGAGCGCCGCCATTTGAGCATCGCCGTCAACGTGAGCGTCCGGCAGTTCCGCCATCCTGATTTTGTCGATGAGGTGATGCAGGCCATCGCGCATTCAGGCATCGAGCCGCAAAAGCTCAAACTGGAACTCACCGAAAGCCTGCTGGCAGATGGCATCGAAGTCACGGTCGCGAAGATGGGAAGTCTCAAGGACATGGGCGTCACGCTGTCGCTGGACGACTTCGGGATGGGCTATTCGTCGCTGTCTTACCTCAAGCGACTGCCGCTGGACCAGCTCAAGATCGACCGGGAGTTCGTGAAGGAAGTGCTGACGGACGCCAACGACGCCGCGATCGCCCGGACCATCATCGGCCTGGCCCAGAGCCTGGGTCTGGGAGTGATCGCGGAAGGCGTGGAGACAGAGGAGCAGCGGGTGTTCCTGGCGGCGCAGGGTTGCCCCTCGTACCAGGGTTATCTGTTCTGCAAACCGTTGCCGATCATGGAGCTTGAGAACTTCATGGCCGCACGGGAGCGGTGAGGTTCAGGTCGCAACCATCTGCAGCGGCGTCGTCGCCACAGCGCGCGGAATCCGCATCACGATCTGGCCAGCCGTCCGAAACAGTTCCACAGCTTCCGCCACGGCCAGCGCCTGCACGTCTGCCCACTCGAGCTGACGGTACGTCACCGTGAACGGGATCGCATCAGGATCGCTTTCGCGCGCTTCGCAGCGAATGGTCAGGACCGCGAACCCGGCCGACACTTCAGTCTTGATCAGAACCTCGGCTGGCGCAGTGGCAGCATCGGTCAATGTGATCAGCGCCGCGCTCAACAGATTGCGCAGCGATTCGCGGGAGACCTCGAATTCCACGTCGGGCACTTCCTGGCTGATGCTGAAGCCGCGGAAATTGAAGTTACCGGCGAGCAATCCAACGCATTCCTCGACCCCTTCGCGCAGCCGGATGCCTTCTTCTTCGCCGGGCTCGATCCATGCAGCGACGTCCAGGCAGCTCATCACGGCTTCGCGCGCCAGACGGTTGATCTTGGAAACACCTTTCTGGAATTCGGTCGGATTCGTCAGGCCCCGCTCGAGCCGGGCATTCAGGACTTCCGCCATCATTGCCACGGCCTGAAGGTTGACCACCATGTCGTGCTTGAGGGCCGGAGCGAGCCTTCGCAGGACGCTGTAACGTGCCGCTTCAGCGCCCGAACGGGGGCGGCGCACATTAGCAGCAGTGGTGTTCGCAGCAACCTGGGCGGCTAGTGCCATGCCGTACCTGCCTTGCGCCGGAATATTGTGTCTGGGTTCATTTCGAAAATGTATCAATGGCTCATGTGCTTGATCGTCAGGGGCCGGCCGGGGTCTCTGTAGGACGCAGCCTGCAGCGCCCGGGGCCGATTCAGGATGCGTGGCCATCGCAGCTCCCGGTGTTGCCGATGATTCGAAGCGGCCTGCAGGCGAACCATAGGACACCCCTGATGCCGCTGTAGGACGAACGCGCGACGCCCGTGACGGCCGCAGCCCCGTTATGCTGGAGCCATGAGCAAGGCGTTCACCAAGGAAAACGACAGCGAGGAAGAAGATGAACTCGCGCTGCCGGAGCTGCCCGCGGGCGGCAAGAACTACATCACCCCCGCAGGCTATACGCGCCTGCGCGACGAGTTGCTGCAACTGATCGACGACGAGCGTCCGAAAGTGGTGGAGGTGGTGCACTGGGCCGCCAGCAACGGCGACCGGTCGGAGAACGGCGACTACCTCTATGGCAAGAAAAGGTTGCGCGAGATCGACCGGCGGATCCGCTTTCTCACCAAGCGGCTCGAGGTGGCCGAGGTCACCGATCCTTCGCTGCACCACGGCCGCGACCAGATCTTTTTCGGCGCCAGGGTGACCTATGCCGATGAGGGGGGTCGCGAGCGGACGGTCACGATCCTTGGCATCGACGAAGCGGACAGCTCGCTGGGCCAGGTGAGCTGGGTTTCGCCGGTTGCGCGGGCGTTGCTCAAGGCCCGCCGGGGCGACGAGGTGAAGCTGCTGACGCCCATGGGCGTGCAGGACATCGAGGTGCTTGCGGTCGAATACCCCGCCCCGACGGCGGTAGCCGGCTAGTTTGAGCCGCTGCCCGGCCGGACGCGCTGCGCCCGCATGACGGACGGCGTGCGCTTCAGGTTGCGCAGCACCGCGTCCAGGTGCGCCTTGTCGCGCACGGCGATCACGAATCGCAGGTCGGCTGCGTCCTGCGCTTCTTCCACGCCCATGTCGACGTGGGTGATGTCGGCTTCGGCGCCCGCCAGGGCCGCGGCGATCCGGGCCAGCACGCCCTTGCCGTTGGACACCGTCACCAGCACGCCGGTTTCGAATGGCCGGACCGGCTCGTCGGACCATTCGACGCTGATGAAGCGTTCCGAATCCTTGTGCTGCAGCCGCTTGGCGACTGCGCAATCGTCGGTATGGACCACCAGTCCCTCGCCGCGGCCGAGATAGCCGACGATGGCGTCGCCAGGAACCGGGCGGCAGCAGGTGGCGAACTTGACGGACGCATTTTCGCTGCCATCCAGGATCACCTCGCCTTGCGACACATTTTCGTGCGCCGTGAAGCGCTCGCGCGTGATCAGCAAAGCGTCCGGCTTGGCGCCGCGCTCGGCCAGCAGCGTCATCAGCCGCTTGCCGACGATGCTGGCGATCCGCTTGCCCAGGCCGATGTCCGTGAGCAGTTCGGCGCGGCTGCGGTTGCCGGTAAAGCGCAGCAACTTGTCCCAGATCGGCTGGTGGGACTCGTCCTCCCCCGGCAGTTTTTCCATGCCCTCGGCGCGCAGCGCCTGGGCCAGGAGCTTTTCGCCCAGGGCCTGCGACTCGACCTGTGCCAGGGTCTTGAGGTGATGCCGGATCTTCGAGCGCGCCCGTCCGGTCCGCACGAATCCCAGCCATGCCGGATTGGGCGTGGACACGGGAGCCGTGACCACCTCGACCACGTCGCCGTTCTTCAGCTCGGTGCGCAGCGGCACCTGGACCCCGTTGATCTTTGCGGCCACAGTGCGGTCACCGATGTTGCTGTGGATCGAATAGGCGAAGTCCACCACGGTGGCGCCCCTTGGCAGGGCCATGATCTGGCTCTTGGGCGTGAAGACGTAGACCGCATCGGGGAACAGGTCGATCTTGACGTGGTCCCAGAACTCAGCGGCGTCGCGGGTCTCGTGCTGGATGTCCAGCAGGGACTGCAGCCACTTCGTTCCCAGCCGGTCGGCGGCGTCGCCATCGGGCTCGCTGGTCTTGTACAGCCAGTGGGCCGCAACGCCGGACTCCGCGACCACGTGCATGGCCTCGGTGCGCATCTGGAATTCGACGTTCACGCCCGAGGGGCCGACCAGCGTCGTGTGCAGCGACTGGTAGCCGTTGACCTTTGGAATCGCGATGTGGTCCTTGAATCTTCCGGGAACCGGCTTGTAGACCTGGTGCAGCAGCCCCAGTCCCGTATAGCAGTCGATCACGCTGGGGACGATCACCCGGAAGCCGTAGATGTCGGTGACCTGGGCAAAGCTCAGGTGCTTCTCGTCCATCTTGCGGTAAACCGAGTACAGCGTCTTTTCGCGGCCCGCGATCCGCACGTTCATTCCGTCCGCGGCGAACGCAGACTCGACCTCGCGGTGCACTTTCTGGATCAGGTCGCGGCGGCGATTCCTGGCCTTGGTCACGGCTTTATTGAGGATCGCATAACGCCAGGGTCGCAGATGGCGGAAGGCAAGTTCCTGCAGTTCGCGGTAGGTCTGGTTCAGGCCCAGCCGGTGCGCGATGGGCGCGTAAATCTCCAGTGTCTCCGACGAAATCCGGGTCCACTTCTCGCGCGGCACGTCGTCCAGCGTGCGCATGTTGTGGGTGCGGTCCGCCAGCTTGATCAGGATGACGCGCACGTCGCGCGCCATCGCCAGCAGCATCTTGCGGAATGACTCGGCCTGGTTCTCCTCGCGCGTGTTGAACTGGAGCTTGTCGAGTTTGGTCAGTCCGTCAACCAGATCCGCGACCGGGGCGCTGAAGCGTTCGATCAGTTCCGGCTTGGTGACGCCGCAGTCCTCGATCGCGTCGTGCAGCAACGCCGCCATCAGGGCCTGGGCGTCGAGTTTCCATTCCGCACACTGCGCCGCAACCGCAATCGGATGGGTGATGTAAGGTTCGCCGCTGGCGCGGATCTGGCCCAGGTGGGCCTCGTCGGCGAAGCGGTACGCGAGCCGCACCTGTTCGACATCCGCAGGATCGAGGTAATCCAGCTTGGCGGTCAGCGCGGCAAAACTGGCGGCGGCTGCAATGGCCGCCGCCGGGCTGGGCGCAACTGGAGGCTTGCCTTCCCTGCCGGGGGGGGATTGGATGACCGCACTCATACCCCCACTGTAGCGTGCGCCTTCGCTGCCGGTGCGCGCCAACAAAAAAGCACCGCGTCGCGGTGCTTTTTATGGTGCAGGAACGCGCTTGCCGCTCAGCCCGGCACCTTTTTGAGCATCTCCAGGCCGATCTTGCCTTCTGCGATCTCGCGCAGGGCCGTCACACCTGGCTTGTTTTTGCTTTCGATCTTGGGCGCGTGCCCCTGGCTGAGCATCCGGGCGCGGTAGGTGGCTGCCAGGACGAGCTGGAAGCGGTTCGGGATTTTTTCCAGGCAGTCTTCGACGGTGATGCGGGCCATGAAGCGTTCTCCGGTGAGGTAAGCGGCGACCCCTTGCGGAGTCATGTGAGCGACCCCTTGCGGGGTCAGGTGATGTTGAGGGCCTTGAAGGTGTCGGCCCGGGCGCGGCGCTGGGCCGAGAACTTCAGACGCTGGGCGTGAACGATGGCCTTGAGGTCAAAAACGGCACGTTCAAATAACTCATTGATTATAACGAAGTCGAATTCGCTTGCCTGCGCCATCTCTGTGGCGGCGTTTTCGAGCCTGACCTCGATCACCTCGGGCGAGTCCTCGCCGCGACGTTCCAGGCGGGCCCGAAGTTCTTCCCAGGTGGGGGGCAGGATGAAGACAAGCACAGCGTTGGCGAAGATCCGCTTGATCTGCAAGGCGCCCTGGAAGTCGATCTCCAGGATGACGTCGGCCCCCTGGGCGATCCGCTCCTCGATCGCCTTGCGCGAGGTGCCGTAGCGCTGGCCGTGGACGTGCGCCCATTCGACGAAGGCGCCGGCCAACACCATCGTGTCGAATTCCTCGGCGGGCACGAAAAAATATTCGCGGCCGTGTTTTTCCTGGCCGCGGGGGGCGCGCGTTGTGTGCGAGACGGAGGGCTGGACGTGGGAATCGAGCTCCAGCAAGGCCTTGACCAGGCTCGATTTGCCTGCTCCGCTGGGAGCCGCGACGACGAAGAGGTTACCGGGATAGTCCATGCGTGGCGTGGGGGCTCATATTCATTCGATGTTCTGGACCTGTTCGCGCATCTGTTCCACCAGCACCTTCATGTCGACAGAAATGCGGGTCAGCTCGAGGGCCGCCGACTTCGATCCCATGGTGTTGGCCTCGCGGTGCAGCTCCTGGATCAGGAAGTCCAGCCGCTTTCCGACTTCGCCGCCCTTCTTGAGCAGGCGCTCGATTTCGTCGATGTGGGAACCGAGCCGGGTCAGCTCCTCCGCAACATCGATGCGGATGGCGAACGACGTGGCCTCCGTCATGGCCCGGTCCTGCGCCGCTTCGGGCGGCGTACTGCCTTCGGCCAGCGCCATCGCCTCTTTCCAGCGCTCCAGAAACCGGGTGCGCTGCTGCTCCACCAGCTGCGGCACCAGCGGGATGGCCTGCTGCGCCAGCGCGCGCAGCTGCTGGAGGTGGCCCTGAAGCATCGTCGCCAGCCGGGCGCCCTCGCGTTCGCGCGCCGCCATCAGGTCCATGAGGGTCTTGGCTGCCAGCGCATTCAGGGTTTCGGTCCAGTCGTTGTCGCCGCCCTGTTCGGTCGCGCCGAGCCGGATCACGTCGGCCACGCTCAACGCGCGGGCGTCGGGCAACCAGGACCGGACCGTGTCCTGCAAGGTGTTCAGCCGCTGCAGCATGCGGGCATTCGGCTCGCGCAGGCTGTCGGCTCCGGTCGTCTCAAGTGCGGCCCGCACCTCGACCTTGCCGCGCTTGAGCCGGGACGTGAGCAGTTCCCGCAGCGCGGGTTCGTGCTGCCGCAGATCATCCGACAGGCGAAAACTCAGGTCAAGAAAGCGGCTGTTGACGGACCGGATCTCCAGGCCGAGCCGGTTCGCCGTCGTGGCCCGGGCCTCGGTGCCGGCAGCGGCGGGCCCGGCGCTTTGCTGGGCGCTGGCATAACCGGTCATGCTGTAAACTGGCATCGAGACTTTTCTATACAGGTTCGTTACGGGGATTTGCCCAGAGAATAACCGGGTCGGCCTTCGAGACTCCGGATTCTTAAATTATGTCAAAGGTCAAACCAGCGCCGCTTCCCCCCGACACCGTCATTGGCGGCTATCGCGTGGTGCGCAAGCTCTCGGCAGGTGGGTTTGGCGTGGTCTACCTGGCGGTGGACAACGAAGGACAGCAGGTCGCCGTCAAGGAATATCTGCCTTCGTCGCTGGCCAGCCGGCCTCCCGGCGAGTTGCTGCCGCAGGTGCAGCCCGAAAAGCTCTCGCTCTACCGTCTCGGCCTCAAGAGCTTCTTCGAGGAAGGGCGCTCGCTGGCGCAGATCTCGCATGCCTCGGTGGTGAGCGTGCTGAATTTCTTTCGCGAGAACGAGACCGTGTACATGGTGATGAATTACCTGGAAGGCGCCACCCTTCAGGACTTCATCATCACCGCGCGCGAGCTGAAAAAGCAGAAGGTGTTCCGCGAATCGACCATCCGCTCGCTATTCGACGAGATCCTGCGGGGCCTGCGCATCGTGCACCAGCACAAGATGCTGCACCTGGACATCAAGCCCGCCAATATCTTCATCACCGACGACAACAAGGCGGTGATGATCGACTTCGGCGCGGCCCGCGAGGTGCTGTCCAAGGAAGGCAATTTCATCCGCCCCATGTACACCCCCGGCTTTGCCGCGCCCGAGATGTACCGGCGCGATTCCTCGATGGGTCCGTGGACCGACATCTACGCCATCGGCGCCTGCATCTACGCCTGCATGCAGGGCTATCCGCCCAACGACGCCCCCCAGCGGCTCGAGAAGGACCGGCTGGCGCTGGCGCTCTCGCGTCTGCGCGGCGTCTACTCCGATAACCTGATCGAAGTGGTCGAGTGGTGCATGTCGCTGGACCCGCTATCGCGCCCGCAGTCCGTGTTTGCGCTGCAAAAGGAGCTCAGCCGCGAAGGCGAACGCCGCTACACCAAGCTGTCGGTCGGCGAAAAGATGCGGTTGCAGTTCGACAACATGGTGTCCGACACCAAAAAGAACGTGCGCAAGGCCACCGGATTCGGCGGAGTCAAAGCAAAATGAAGCCCGCACAGGCGACAACACTAACGTTTTCTGCTGCCCGGGGGGGCTCAGACCCCTTGAGGCGGCCCGGCGGAGTCTGATATGAAATTCTCCGTGTTCCAGATCAGCCGCAAGGGCGGGCGCGAAAAGAACGAAGACCGCATGGGCTATTGCTACACGCGGGAATCGGGCCTGTTCGTGCTGGCCGACGGCATGGGCGGCCATCCCGAGGGCGAAGTCGCGGCCCAGCTCGCCCTGCAAACCATCTCGGCCCTGTACCAGAAGGAAGCGCGGCCCATCGTCGAGGACGTCACCGAGTTCCTGGCCTCGTCGCTGACGGCGGCGCACCACCAGATCATTCGTTACGCCAGCGAAAAAGGCATGCTCGACACGCCGCGTACCACGCTGGTGGCGGCCGTGGTCCAGGGGGGATCGGCCACCTGGGTGCATTGCGGCGACTCGCGCCTGTACGTCGTGCGCGACGGCGAAATGCTCACACGCACCCGCGACCATTCGTACCTCGAACAGCAAAACGCCGGCGTCATCCGGATGGACAGGATCAACCGCAACATCCTCTTCACCTGCCTGGGCTCGCCGACCAAGCCGGTGTTCGACGTCACGGGCCCGATCGTGCTGCAACAGGGCGACAAGATCCTGCTGTGCTCCGATGGGCTGTGGGGCAGCCTGAACGACATCGACATCGTTCGCCACCTGAGCACGCAGTCGGTGTCCGATGCGGTGCCGGACCTGGTCGAAATGGCGTTGCGCAACGGCGGCGACAATTCGGACAACGTCACGGTGATCGCCTTCGAATGGGAGACGCCCGACAGCTTCGAATCGACCCGCGGCATTTCCACCGACAGCATCAGCGACGGGGTGTTCGCTTCCACCATCCAGGCCGGCGTGCTCGACACCATGGTCGAAGACCTCGACGACGAAGCCATCGAGCGCTCGATCGCCGAGATCAACGAGGCCATCCGGCGCTCGGCCGCCCGTAAAATCTGATCCCCCTGTCCAGCAACCTTGTGGGACAGACCAGGAGTTGCGCAGCGATTTTGCTCTGCCCCCAACTAATTGAAGACGATGACTGAATTCGCACGTAGCGGCGGCCGTGCCGCCGACCAGCTGCGCCCGGTGCGCATCACCCGGGGCTACACCATCCACGCCGAAGGTTCGGTGCTGATCGAGTTCGGTGACACGCGGGTGCTGTGCACTGCCTCGGTCGAAGACCGGGTGCCGACGCACAAGCGCGGCAGCGGCGAAGGCTGGGTCACGGCGGAATACGGCATGCTGCCGCGGGCCACCCACACCCGCGGCGACCGTGAAGCCGCGCGCGGCAAGCAGAGCGGCCGGACCCAGGAAATCCAGCGCCTGATCGGCCGGTCGATGCGCGGCGTGTTCAACCTCAAGGCGCTGGGCGAGCGCACCATCCATCTCGATTGCGACGTGCTGCAAGCCGATGGCGGCACGCGGACCGCGGCCATCACCGGCGCTTTCGTCGCGGCGATGGACGCGGTGAGCAAGCTGATGGCGCAAGGCAAGCTGACGGCGACGCCGATCATCGGAGCGGTCGCCGCTGTGTCGGTGGGCATCGTCGACGGCACGCCGCTACTGGACCTGGAGTACATCGAGGACGTTGCTTGCGACACCGACATGAACGTTGTCATGACCGGGCTGGGCCACTATGTGGAGGTTCAGGGCACGGCCGAAGGGGCTGCCTTTACCCGCCAGGAAATGGACGAGTTGCTGGGCCTGGCCGAAAAAGGGATTGCCGAACTGGTCGGACTGCAGCGCGCCGCGCTGCTTGCGTGATGGCCCGGGAGCTCAGGCCGATACGGACCGTGCGCGTCAATGACCATCAAACTGGTTCTGGCATCGAATAACCGGGGCAAGCTGGCCGAATTGCAGGCCATGCTGGCGCCGCTGGGCGTCGAACTGGTCCGCCAGTCTGAACTGGGTGTGCCTGAAGCGCAGGAGCCGCACCGCACGTTTGTCGAGAACGCGCTGGCCAAGGCGCGCAATGCTTCTCAACACACCGGACTGCCCGCGCTGGCCGACGACGCAGGCCTGTGCGTCGAAGCATTCGGCGGCCTGCCCGGCGTCGATACCGCTTTTTACGCGACGCAGTTCGGCTATG
>JANXVP010000141.1 GCA_025351615.1 Ramlibacter sp.
CAATGGCGCCGGCTGGTTGATCATGGCCCGGGCCACCGAAGCCGACGGCCCGAGGGAGGCCTTTATTGCCGCGGCATGTGATGAATACGGCCATCACCATCCAGGGTTCCAGGTTGCCCATCTGCTTGACTGCGCCTGGAGCCTGCCGGAACCTTGTGATGGCTATGCACCCGATGAACTGGAGGAGATGCTCGGCGAGGAGCACGGCGCGCTGGCGCTTCGGTGGTTGCGCGCCGATTCTCGGGAACTGCGCCAGGCGGACGAGGCCAGCGAAGTTGCGCTGGCGCGGCAGGAAAAGCAGACCAAAGCCCGCATCGACCGTATCGATCGCCATTTGGCCGACCTTCGCCGCCGTCGCCGCAGCCCAGACATGACCGCCCATAATCTGGCGACCATCGACGCGACGATCATGGCAAATGCTTCGTACGTCGCGAACATGCCATGGCGGCCCGTGAGGAGATATCCCTCGAGCCATCCTTCGCAGTTGTGCTCGCTCAGGACTTCCATGACGCGGCCATCGACGCTGAGATTGGTGTCGCTGTCTTCAACCGCGGCCATCCATGCCTTGCCGGTGACGTCGTACACCGCGTCCAGCCTGTTCGACGCGGTCTCATCCGGGCCGAAGATCCGGAAATTGCTCTTTCCGAGATTGAGCTTCATCACGTCGCGCAGGAACTGACCGAGGACCCGGGTCGCCTCCGCCTGGACGCTGCCGGGCTTCACTACCACCACCGCGTAGTCGTGGAAGCTTGGCATTGACAGGGAGCGCAGCAATTCGCCGCCATTGGCATGGGGATTGGAGCCCATGCGGCGACGGCCCGTCGGCGCAAGCGCCGCCAGCTCTTCGCGGAATTTGCCCTGCTCGTCGAACAGTTCCCGGGCCTGGTAGCTCATGAGCCACTCTTCGAGTTGCCGCAGATGTTCCGGGGCCTTGAAGTCTGCGATCGGCACCTGGTGCGCGCGCCAGGTGCCCTCGACCGGCTTGCCGTCCACGAACTTCGGACCGGTCCAACCCTTGGGAGTGCGCAACACGATCATGGGCCAACGGGGCCGCTCTGGCCCCGCCGTGTCACCGGACGATCTGGCCGCGTGTTGAATCCGGCGGATCTGCGCCAACACAGTGTCGAGGGTGGCGGCGAGAAGCTGATGCACCACCATTGGATCGTCGCCTTCGACGAAGTGGGGCTCGTGGCCGTAGCCGCGCAACAGGTTGACCAGTTCTTCACGGCTGATACGCGCCAGCACGGTTGGATTGGCGATCTTGAAGCCGTTGAGATGAAGGATAGGAAGAACGACGCCGTCCCGCGCGGGGTTGAGGAACTTGTTGGAATGCCAGCTCGCGGCCAGCGCAGCGGTCTCCGCCTCGCCGTCTCCGACGACGCAGGCGACGATCAGGTCCGGGTTGTCGAAGGCTGCGCCATAGGCATGCGCCAACGAATAGCCCAGCTCACCTCCTTCGTGGATAGACCCGGGCGTTTCCGGCGAGACGTGGCTGGGGATTCCCCGGGGCCAGGAGAACTGGCGAAACAGTCGTTCGAGCCCGTTGCGGCTGCGCTCGATCGCGGGGTAGTGCTCGGTGTAGGACCCTTCCAGGTAGGAATGCGCCACGATCCCCGGGCCTCCATGGCCGGGGCCGATGACATACATCATGTTCAGGTCATGCTCTTTGATCAGGCGGTTCAGGTGAACATAGAGCAGGTTCAATCCGGGCGTCGTGCCCCAGTGCCCCAGCAGCCGCGGCTTGATATGCTCAAGTGTGAGTGGCTCCTCGAGCAAAGGGTTGCTTCGCAGGTAGATCTGGCCGACGGATATATAGTTGGCTGCACGCCAGTAGGCATGCATTTTGTGCAGAAGATCGGGAGAAAGGGGATCAGGCATCAGGTGCTCCGGATGGATTGCTGCGACCTGTAGCGATCGCTTCGTCGACAATGCGTTGCGCCTCTTGCAGGATGCGCTGAAGATGTTCGGGGCCGCGGAAACTTTCGGCATAGATCTTGTAGATTTCCTCGGTGCCCGACGGTCGCGCGGCGAACCAGCCGCCCGCCGCGATGACCTTGATACCGCCGATCGGAGCACCATTACCGGACGCTTTGCTGAGCACGCTCTCGATTGTTTCTCCAGCCAGTGTCGTGGATCCAATCTGTTGCGGCGTCAATGCGGCCAACTGTCGCCTCTGCTGTGCCGTTGCGGGCGCCTCGACCCGATCCGCAACCGGATTGCCGAACTCATCTGCCAGTTCCGCATATAGCACGCCAGGGTCTCGGCCCTTGCGCGCCGTGATTTCAGCCGAGAGCAACGCTGCCACCAGGCCGTCCTTGTCGGTGGTCCAGACGGTCCCGTCCCGGCGCAGGAAAGTCGCGCCGGCGCTTTCCTCGCCACTGAAGCCGAGCGAGGCGTCCTGCAAGCCAGCGGCAAACCATTTGAAGCCGACCGGAACTTCGTAGAGTTTGCGGCCTAGCCTTGCTGTCAGCCGGTCGATCAGTCCCGTGCTGACGACAGTCTTGCCGACAGCAGCCTGCTGCCCCCACTGCGGGCGGTGTTGAAACAGGTAGTCGATCGCGACCGACAGGTAGTGGTTGGGCGCCAGCAGGCCGGCAGCGGGAGTGACGATCCCGTGGCGGTCATGGTCCGTGTCGCAGGCGAAGGCGATGTCGAAGCGGTCCTTGACGGCCGTCAGGCGCTGCATCGCATAGGGCGACGATGGGTCCATCCGGATGCGTCCGTCCCAATCGAGCGTCATGAAGGAAAACGTCGGGTCGACGACGTCACTGACCACCGTCAGATCGAGGCGGTAGCGTTCGGCGATGGCGGCCCAGTAGTGAACGCCCGCGCCGCCCAACGGGTCCACACCCATCCTGATTTTCGCTTCGCGGATCGCCTCCATGTCGATTGCGCTGCCAAGATCGCCGACATAGGCATCGAGAAAGTCGTGGCGATGCGTCGTCGTCGCCTTCAGGGCCCTTGCGTGGGAAACGCGCTGGACGCCCTGCAGGTGCGCCTCGAGCAAACGGTTGGCCTGCGTCTCGATCCAGCCGGTGATGTCCTGGTCGGCCGGGCCGCCATTCGCAGGGTTGTACTTGAAGCCGCCATCGCGCGGCGGATTGTGCGACGGCGTCACCACGATACCGTCGGCCAGGCCCAAACTGCGTCCGCGGTTGTGCGCCAGGATGGCATGCGAGATCGCCGGCGTCGGCGTGTATTCGTCGTGCGCCGCCAGCATGACGTCAACGCCATTCGCCGCCAGCACCTCGAGTGCGCTGGCGCACGCCGGGCCGGACAAGGCGTGCGTGTCGATGCCCAGGAACAGCGGTCCGTCGATGCCTTTGCCTTTTCGGTACCGGCAGATCGCCTGCGTGATCGCCAGCACATGCCATTCGTTGAACGAGACGTCCAGCGAGGAGCCGCGATGTCCCGACGTGCCGAAGGAGACGCGCTGCGCGGCAACCGCAGGATCCGGCACATTCGAATAGTAGGCAGCGACAAGCGCCGATACATCCACAAGCGCAGACTGGGGTGCCGGCTTGCCGGCCAGGGAATTGATCGTGGTCGCCATCGTGTCGGCTAGGCCGCCGGCGCGTGCCGTGCCAACTGTTCCCTGGCAGCGGCACAGACATGCACCGCGTCGAACCCGAAATGCGCTTCGCCGACTCTGCCCGGCGCCGAGATCCCGAACGAACGCATGCCGATGATCGTTCCGGTTCGGCCGACATAGCGCTCCCAGCCCAGCGTTGACGCAGCTTCGACCGAAACTCTCGCCGCCACTGCCGGCGGCAGCACACTGTCCCGGTATTCAGCGGTCTGGCACTCGAACAGATCCCACGACGGCATGCTGACGACGCGAACCCGGATGCCTTCGCGATTGAGTTGCTCGTAAGCAGCGATGCAAAGCGCGACTTCGCTGCCTGTCGCCAGCAAAAGCACATCGGGCCTCCCATCGGCCGCATCGGCGAGCACGTAGGCCCCGCGCGCCACGCCACTGGCACTCGCGTATCTGGTTCGATCGAGCGTCGGCAACGCCTGGCGCGACAGCACCAGGCTGGCCGGCCCGGTTTTCAGTTGCATCACGACACGCCAGGCCTCGACCACCTCGTTGGCATCGGCCGGGCGCAACAGCACCATGCCTGGCATCGCGCGGAATGAGGCGAGCTGCTCGATCGGCTGGTGCGTCGGCCCATCCTCGCCCATGCCGATCGAATCGTGGGTCCAGATATAAATCACCGAAACACCCATCATCGCGCTGAGCCGGATCGCGCCGCGGCAGTAATCGGTGAAGATGAAAAAGCTGGCGGCGAACGGACGCAGCCTCGACAACGCCAAGCCACTTGCGAAGGCGCACATCGCATGCTCGCGGACACCGAAGTGCAGGTTGCGTCCGCCGTAGTCTCCCGCTAGGCCGTCCCCCGAGGGCGGTCCGAACTCCCGGGCGTGGTTGCTCGCCAGCGAGGTTTTCGTCGATGGCGACAAGTCGGCAGCCCCCCCGAGCAGCCACGGCATCTGCCGGGCGATCGCGTTCAGCACCTGGCCCGACGCGTCGCGCGTGGCCAGTCCCTTCGCATCGGGCGCGAAGCTGGGCAGCGCGCTGTCCCAGCCGTCGGGCAACTCGCCTCGCTGCATGCGATCAATCTGCGCAGCCAGGTCGGGGTATCGGGCCCGGTAAGCGCCGAAGTGCGTATTCCAAGCCTCGCGCGCGCTGGCACCTCGTTGGCCGAATTGCGCGCCGAAGTGCTCCCGCACCCCGCCCGGCACAGCAAACTGCGCGTCCGGATCGAAGCCGTAAGACAATTTGGCGAGTCGCACTTCATCCATACCGAGCGGCTCACCGTGCGCCTCTTTGGTATCTTGCTTGTGCGGCGCGCCGTAGCCAATATGGCTTTGCACGATGATCAGGGTCGGCCGGTCATACGTGTCGACAAAGGTTTGAAGTGCGCGAGTCAGCCGGTCAAGATCGTTGGCGTCGGCGACACGCAGGACCTGCCAGCCGAAGGCCTCGAACCGCACCCCGACATCCTCGCTGAACGTGATCGCCGTCGAGCCTTCGATACTGATGTGGTTCGCGTCGTAGATCCAGCACAGGTTGGCCAGCTTCAGGTGGCCAGCCAGCGATGCCGCCTCGCTGCTGATGCCTTCCATCATGTCGCCGTCGCCGCACAACGCGTAGACGTTGTAGTCGAACAGCTCGCGGCCTGGGCGGTTGTACGTGGCCGCCAGCCAGACTTCGGCGGCTGCCATGCCGACGCTGGTCGCGACGCCCTGGCCAAGCGGACCGGTCGTGGTCTCGACACCGGACGTCCAGCCGTATTCCGGATGGCCGGTACAGCGGCTGCCTGCCTGGCGAAAGCTTTGGAGGTCGGCGAGCGTGACCGCGAGTCCACCCGTCCTTGCGCCCTCCCCTTCATAACTCGGGCCCGCCGCTTTCACCCCGCACAGATAGAGCAGGCTGTAGAGCAGGGCCGACGCGTGACCGACCGACAGCACGAAGCGGTCGCGGTTCAGCCACTCGGGGTCGTTCGCGTCATAGCGCAGAAACCGCTGCCACAGGCAATAAGCGGTGGGCGCCGCGCCCATGGGCGTGCCTGGATGGCCCGAGTTGGCCTTCTGAACTGCATCGATGGACAGCGTCCGCAGCGTGTTGACGCACAAAAGGTCGCATCGCGCAGAATCGGTCGTGGCCATCGGGGGCACCTGGCCGGCACGGATAACGCGCGAAAGGCGCGCATTCTCAAAGATGGCAACCCACTCATGCAGGCGCCGGGCGATCTGCGTAACGGCTTCGGAGCGCGTCATGGTTTGCGCACGGAAAGCGGCCACCGCGTCCCAGAAGGTCGTGCGTCCGACTGCGAAGCCGATAAAACCATCAACTTTCGCGGCAGTGGCCAGCCAGCGGCGCACTTTGGCCTCATCAGCGCCACGGCCCAGCACGATACAGCCAACCGCGCCGCGGCCGTCGTGCCGGGCAGCTTCGACAATGCGTTCGCAATCATCGTGACGGCGCACACCCTCGACCTTCCAGACGTCGGGCTCGACACCCGCCTTCTGCAATTCGCGAATCGCCATGCACATCAGGATCGGACGCAAGCGCCGCTCGTACGCCGCTTTGTCGCCACCCTCACGGGCGAGCTGTTCAGCGGTCGCAGGAACCAGCAATTCAAACATGAAGCGACGCTGATTGCGCCGGCAATGGTCCGACAGCATCTTCAGCCGTTGCACCTGTCTCAGGTTCAGCGCGGCGTCGCCTTCCGGGTTGTAGCGCACCAGCGCTTTGGCAAAGGTCGGGTCCACGGCCTCGATGTGGCTCGCGAAGTCGGCACCATATTCGAATTCGAATTCGTCGCAGCCGCTGCGCTCGGTCGAGACAGCGGTGACGAAGTTGCGCTGGCGTGCGTCTCGGAGGATATCGCCGCCGAATTCTTCGTCCACAAGGATGCCGGCAAACTCGGCGGGAATGCCCTCGGCCAGCGCCTGTCGGAAACCTTCGTAAATAAGCTGCTTGCTGTCACGAACCAGGGCATTGTGCTGCGCCGACAGTGGGAGTCCGAAGTCGAACAGTCCCTTGACGTAGGACTGCCGGTGATCGAACGGCAGCAGGTAGAGCGGCTTGTCGTAGCCGATCGTCATGACGGTGCGTGCGCCGTTGCGGAGGCCGGGCTTTTCTCCCTGATTTTCGCCATCAGCCCGCTCCACGACTTGACGAACGCCTGGACGCCTTCGCGCTGCAACTGCGCAGCCAG
>JANXVP010000157.1 GCA_025351615.1 Ramlibacter sp.
CAAGCTGGGCTCTCTGCAATGCGCAGACAATCTGCTGCGCTCCCGGCTGATCAAGGCTTGGGAGCAGGTCGCGCAGCCTCAGCTGAGAATGTGCCTGGACCTGGGACAGCGCGGACGCTTCCTGTACGCGGTTCAGCCGCACTCGCTGTTTACTGGGGGCATCCAGCTGGACGTGGAAGATGAACTGGACGAAGACGTGCTCGTCAGCCGACCGCCGCCGCCCCAGCAACCGGATAATCCAAGGACGCATCCATGACCACCAGACTTTTAACCAGCTTGCTGCGCATCGGTGCAGCCTGCGCCATCGGTTTCGCGTCGTTGCACGCCGCCGCCGACGACGCGACGGGCCTGCGCAACCGTTACACCGATTTGCGCGAGCAACTGGACCACAACATCTTCCAGCGTGCGATCTACATCGATTCGACCCAGGCCGGAGAAAACCTCAAGGGCGACGTCTATGCGGTCCTCGACCACCCTTTCAGCAGGGTGAGCGGTGCGCTGAAAAGTCCTGAAAACTGGTGCGACATCCTGATCCTGCCGTTCAACACCAAGTACTGTCGCGCCGCAAACGGCGAAGGCGGGGCCAATTTGCAGGTGCGCATCGGCCGCAAATTCGACCAGCCGGTGCAGGACGCCTACCTGCTGCAGTTCGCCTTCCGCGGCGTGGCAGCGACACCGGAGTATTTCGAGAGCCGGCTGGCGGCGAAGGAGGGTCCGCTCGGGACCCGCGACTACCACATCGCGATTTCGGCGGTGCCGCTGGACGAGAAGCGCACCTTCATGCACCTGAGCTACGCTTACGGCTACGGCATGACCGGCAAGATGGCGATGCAGATTTACCTGGCGACTGTGGGCGCGGACAAGGTCGGCTTCAGCGTCACCGGAAGGGACGCCAATGGCCAGCCGATCTATATGGCCGGGGTTCGCGGCGCGGTGGAGCGCACGGCGATGCGCTACTACCTCGCGATCGACGCCTATCTCGATGCACTCAGCGCCCCCCATGCCCAGCAGCTGGACCGGCGCATCCAGAACTGGTTCAACGCGACTGAACAGTATCCTCGTCAGCTGCGCGAGATGGACAGGCCGGCTTACGTCGCAATGAAACGCAACGAGGTGGAGCGCCAGCAGACGGCGAGCCAATAGCCGTGCAGGGCAGGGCGGTATCCCTGCCCTCGCTTCAGTCCCTTACTTCAGCCCGGCCGCTGCACGCAGCGCCTGTGCCTTGTCGGTTCTTTCCCAGGTGAATTCCGGCTCTTCCCGGCCGAAATGGCCATAGGCCGCGGTCTTTTCGTAGATCGGACGCAACAGGTCCAGCATCTGGATGATGCCCTTGGGGCGCAGGTCGAAGTGCGCATGGATCAGGGCCTCGATCTGCTGGTCCGGAATGACCCCCGTGCCTTCTGTGTAGACGGTGATGTTCATCGGCTTGGCCACGCCGATCGCATAGGCCACCTGGATCTGGCACTGGCGCGCCAGCCCGGCAGCCACGATATTCTTGGCGACGTAGCGCGCGGCGTAGGCGGCGGACCGATCGACCTTGCTGGGGTCCTTGCCGGAAAACGCGCCGCCACCGTGGGGGCAGGCGCCGCCGTAGGTGTCGACAATGATCTTGCGGCCGGTCAGGCCGCAGTCGCCCTGCGGGCCGCCGATGACGAAACGGCCGGTCGGGTTGATTAGAAAGCGGGTTTCCTTCAGCCATTCCTTGGGCAGCACCGGCTTGATGATCTCCTCGATGACCGCTTCGGTGAACGACGCCTTCATCTTGTGGCCGTCGCTTTGCTCCGGGCTATGCTGCGTCGACAGCACCACGGTGTCGATGCTGTGCGGCTTGCCATCGACGTATCGCATCGTCACCTGGCTCTTGGCGTCGGGCCGCAGGAACGGCAGGCGGCCGTCCTTGCGCAGCTGCGCCTGGCGCTCCACCAGCCGGTGCGCGTAGTGCAGGGGAGCGGGCATCAGCTCCGGCGTTTCGTCGCACGCGTAACCGAACATCAGGCCCTGGTCGCCGGCGCCGGTGTTCAGGTGGTCGTCGCTCGCGTGGTCCACGCCCTGGGCGATGTCGTTGGACTGCTTGTCGTAGGCCACCAGCACCGCACAGCCCTTGTAGTCGATGCCGTATTCGGTGTTGTCGTAGCCGATCCGCTTGATGGTGTCGCGCGCCACCTGGATGTAGTCGACATGCGCATTGGTCGTGATCTCGCCAGCAAGGACCACCAGGCCGGTGTTGGTCAGTGTTTCCGCCGCCACGCGGCTGCGGGGGTCCTGCTTGAAGATCGCGTCCAGGATGGCATCGGAGATCTGGTCGGCCACCTTGTCGGGATGGCCTTCGGACACCGATTCGGACGTGAAGAGAAAGTCGTTCGCCATTTGAATAAACTCCGTCGATAGGTTGCAAGGCGCGTTGCCTTGTGCCGGAGCTTTCGGGCGAACGCTTTAGCAGAATTTTTTAACGTCGCCCCGCAAGTAGTTCAGATAACTCGGCGAACAGCTGATCTTAAACCCTTTGAAAACCCTTTTCCGCCTGTTCGCCTTGCTGCCGCTCCCGGTCCTGCACCTCTTTGGCGCCGGCCTGGGCTGGATCGCTTTTCTCGCTTCGCCGACGTATCGCCGCCGCTTCCTGGCCAACGCCGCGCAGGCTGGTTTGGGGTTCAGCGACGTCCGCTGCGCAGTGGCGGCCGCGGGCGCGCTGGTGGCCGAACTGCCCCGACTCTGGTTCGGCCGGGCACCGCGCATCGAATGGGACGGAGCGCAACTGATCGATCAGGCGCGGGCTGAGGGCCGAGGCGTGGTGTTCCTGACGCCCCACCTGGGTTGCTTCGAGGTGACCGCGCAAGGCTACGCCGCGCGCTACGGCGAGATCACGGTGTTGTACCGGCCGGCCCGCAAAGCCTGGTTGCGGGAGTTGGTGGATAGCTCGCGCCAGCGCAGCCGGCTGGCGACGGCGCCGACCACGCTGGGCGGCGTCAAGCAGATGCTCCAGGCCCTGAAGCGGGGACAGGCGGTGGGGTTGCTGCCCGACCAGGTTCCGCCGCAAGGCCTGGGTGCCTGGGCGCCGTTTTTTGGCCGCGACGCCTACACCATGACGTTGCCGGCCAAACTGGCGCAGCAGACTGGCGCGCGGATCCTGCTGGCGTGGGGCGAGCGCCTGGCCTGGGGCCGCGGTTACCGGATTCACCTGCGGCGCGCCCCTTCGACCTTGTCCGCTGCTGCGCCGATCGCGGCGGCCGAGGTCAACCTCCTGCTGGAGAGGCTGATCCGGGAAAGCCCCGGGCAATATCTCTGGGGCTATGCCCGCTACAAGCAGCCAGTGGAGGGCCGTTGATGTTCAGCCGTCTGGGCATCCTGCTGATGCAGGTGCTGGCCCCGCTCCCTCTGGCCTGGGTTCGTGCGCTCGGCTGGCTGCTTGGCTGGGTGCTGTACGCGGTCGTGGGACCGCGCCGGCGCGTGGTGCGAGTCAACCTCGACCTGTGCTTTCCGCAATGGACCGCGCACCAGCGCGCCGCGCTGGTGCCGCGGGTCTTCATCCGGTTTGCCCAGGCCTGGCTGGATCGCGGGTGGCTGTGGCACGGCAGCCCGGCGATGGTGCGCCGGCGGGTCAAACTCACCGGCGCCTTGGCCGAACTGGAAGGCGATCAGCCGGTCGTGATCTTTGCGCCGCACTTTGTCGGAATGGATGCGGGCTGGACAGCCATCACCCAGCAACTGCCGCGGCGCTTTACCGGCATCTATACCGACCAGGCCGACCGGGTGGTGGACGCCTGGATGCTCAGGGGGCGCCAGCGCTTCGAGACCGCCCGCCCCTTCGGTCGCGCCGATGGGGTCAAGGCGATCGTCTCCGCCCTTCGCGGTGGCGCGCCACTGTACCTGCTGCCGGACATGAATGTCGGCCCGGAAGAATCGATCTTTGTGCCGTTCTATGGCGTGCCGGCCGCGACCGTGCCGTC
>JANXVP010000154.1 GCA_025351615.1 Ramlibacter sp.
CCAGGGCCAGCAGCACCTCGCGCGGATTGGTGAAGCTGCGGGTCGGAAGGTCTTCGCGCAGCAGCGCCTTCTCCAGCACGAAGCGGATCGATTGGTCATCGTCAACGATCCAGATCGGTTTCATGGACTTTAGGCACCTCAGGTCAAACGACTACGAACATCAGGGCAACGGAATCAGGATCTTGAAATCCGTACGGCCAGGGGCGCTGTCGCATTCGATCAAGCCATGATGCTGCTGGACGAATGTCTGCGCCAGCGTCAATCCCAGCCCCGAACCGCCTTCCCTTCCCGACACCAGCGGGTAAAAAATTCGGTCCATGATCGAGTCCGGCACGCCGGGCCCGTTGTCGATCACATGCAATTCCAATGCCAGTCGGTAGCGTTGCTTGCCAAAAGTGATCTGGCGTGCGATTCGCGTGCGGAAAGTCAGCTGCGCATCGCCGGCGCCGACGCGCTCAGCCAGGGCCTGGCAGGCGTTGTGGGCAACGTTGAGCACGGCCTGGATCAGTTGCTCCCGGTCGCCGCGAAATTCCGGAATCGAGGTGTCGTACTCACGCACGACGCGCAGGCCCCGCGGAAACTCGGCCAGGATCAGCGAACGCACCCGCTCGATCACTTCGTGGATGTTGACGTCGCCAACCACGTGCGGGCGGCGGTGCGGCGCCAGCAGGCGGTCCACCAGCGTTTGCAGACGATCGGCCTCGTGGATGATGACCTGGGTGTACTCAATCAGGTCTTTCGAATCGACTTCCATCTGCAGCAGCTGCGCCGCGCCCCGGATGCCCCCCAGGGGATTCTTGATTTCGTGGGCCAGGTTGCGGATCAGTTCCTTGTTCGCCTGGGCCTGATCCACCAGGCGCTCTTCGCGATCCTGCTTGGCCTGCGCCTCGAGCGGCAGCAGTTCGACGATGACCTCGTCGCGCTGGTCGGTCTGGGCCACGATGACGTGGACCGGGAGCGGCTCATGCGAGAGGCGATTAAGCCATCCGTCGTAACGCAGCGCGGCGAATTCGTTGATGAATGCCCCATCGAGGGCGTTCTGCAGGGAATGAGGCTCGGTGAAGCACTGCGCGAAGTCTGATCCTTCGATGGTGCGGCGCGACGTTCCCAGCGCATCCTCTAGGGCGGAATTGGCAAACAGGACAGTGCCGTCGGCGTGCACCACAGCCACCAGCGTGGCCAGGAGATCGAAGGACTGGAAGCGGGAGTGCGGTAAGGAAGGCTTGCTCAAGCAGCCTATTTTGATGCAGGAACGCGACCGAGCTCCCGCTTGATCCCGGCAATGTCGTTCTCGTTGCGGGCAAGACTGGCCTTGAGTTCCGCAACGCGGTCGAGGTACTTCTGGTAGTTTCGGCCTTCGGCGCCCTGCTTGTCGGGTTCGCCGTTGTTGTATTCCTTGGCCAGTTCGCCCTGGCGGGTTTCGGCTTTCTTCAATTCCGCCTCCAGGATCTGGCGGGCATCGGAATCGCGGGCCTTCTGGTCGGCGGAATCGATCCGTGTTCCGGCCGACGACGGTGCAGCGGCCGCCAGCTTGACTGACCCATTGCCAGTGCCGCCTTGAACGCGGGTGCCTTCGACGACGGTGATGTAGCCGCCTTCGACCAGCTTGCAGCTCTTGGTCTTGGCCTCGGCGGCGTCGTTGGTGTAGGTGTTGCCGCAGCGGAAGATGCGGCCCTGGCCTTGGGCGGAACCGTTCGCAACCAGCAGGGCAGCGGACAGCGGGATCAGGTACGCGTATTTCATTTGCTTTTCTCCTCGCATCGGGATGCAGGGACGGCTCTCCAGTATCGCGCTTTTCTTTCAAATGTCCAATTAAGCCATTGATTCACAAAGGAAAAGGACGGCTATTGCCGTCCTTTTCCTGCCACAGACTGTGCGAAATTACAGTGCGTCAGCTCACCTTACAGCGAATAGTACATGTCGTATTCGACCGGATGGGTTGCCATGCGAAAGCGCGTCACTTCGGTCATCTTCAGCTCGATGTAGGCGTCGATCATGCTGTCGGTGAACACGCCGCCCTTGGTCAGGAAGCCCCGGCCCTTGTCCAGATAGTCCAGCGCCTGGTCCAGGCTGTGGCAGACGGTCGGGATCTTCGCGTCCTCTTCCGGCGGCAGGTGGTACAGGTCCTTGGTGGCTGCTTCGCCCGGGTGGATCTTGTTCTCCACCCCGTCGAGTCCGGCCATCAGCAGGGCGGAGAAGCCCAGGTACGGATTGCACAGCGGATCCGGGAACCGCGCCTCGATACGGCGGCCCTTGGGGTTGGCCACGTACGGGATTCGGATCGACGCGGAACGGTTCTTGGCCGAATAGGCCAGCTTCACCGGCGCCTCGAAACCGGGGACCAGGCGCTTGTAGCTGTTGGTGCCGGGATTGGTGATGGCGTTGAGCGCCCGCGCATGCTTGATGATGCCGCCAATGTAATACAGCGCGAAGTCCGAGAGGCCCGCGTAGCCGTCGCCGGCGAACAGGTTCTTGCCGTCCTTCCACACCGACTGGTGCACGTGCATGCCGGAACCGTTGTCGCCGACGATGGGCTTGGGCATGAAGGTGGCCGTCTTGCCATAGGCGTTGGACACGTTGTGCACCACGTACTTGAGCAGGATGGTCCAGTCGGCGCGCTGCACCAGCGTGCTGAACCGGGTGCCGATCTCATTTTGGCCGGCGCCCGCCACCTCGTGGTGGAACACTTCGACGGGGACGCCGAGGGATTCGAGGATCAGCGACATCTCGGCGCGCATGTCCTGCGTGCTGTCGACTGGAGGCACCGGGAAGTAACCGCCCTTGACAGTCGGGCGATGGCCGCGGTTGCCGCCTTCGAGCTTTTTGCCGGAATTCCAGGGCGCTTCGTATTCGTCGATTTCGAAGAAAGCACCCGACATTTCATTGGCCCAGCGCACGCCGTCGAAGATGAAGAATTCAGGCTCAGGGCCGAAGAAGGCGGTATCGCCCAGGCCGGAGGCTTTCAGGTAGGCTTCAGCGCGCTTGGCGATGGAACGTGGGTCGCGGTCGTAAGACTTGCCGTCGGTCGGGTCGAGGACGTCGCAGCTCAGGAAGAGCGTGGTTTCTTCGTAGAACGGGTCGAGGTTAGCGGTGTTGGGGTCAGGCATCAGCAGCATGTCTGAAGCCTCAATGCCCTTCCAGCCGGCGATGGATGAGCCGTCAAAAGCGTGGCCCGAATTGAACTTTTCTTCGTCAAAATGGGACACAGGCACGGTCACGTGCTGCTCT
>JANXVP010000245.1 GCA_025351615.1 Ramlibacter sp.
TCTGCATCGGCTGGCTGACCGACTGGCGCGCGATCACCCCGGGGGCGACTTTCTCGATCACGTCGGTCATCTTGGCGTTGATCGGACCCTTGCCATCGATCGGGGCGCCCAGTGCGTTGACCACGCGGCCGATCAGTTCGGGGCCGACCGGGACCTCGAGAATGCGGCCCGTGCACTTGACGGTGTCGCCCTCGGAGATGTGCTCGTATTCGCCCAGGATCACCGAGCCGACCGAGTCGCGCTCGAGGTTGAGTGCCAGGCCGTAGGTGGGTGTGCCGTCCGCCGTCGGCGGGAATTCCAGCATCTCGCCCTGCATTGCGTCGGACAGGCCGTGGATGCGCACGATGCCGTCGGCCACGGACACCACGGTGCCCTGGTTGCGGACGTCGGCGCTGGCGGTGAGGCCTTCGATGCGGCTCTTGATCAGTTCGGAGATTTCTGCGGGATTGAGTTGCATGACTCTTCCTTGGGTTAGCTGACAGCCATCAGGCCGCGTATCAGGCGGTGAGGGCGACTTTCATTTGTTCGAGGCGAGCCTTGACCGAGGTATCCAGCACCTCGTCCCCGACGACCACACGGATGCCGCCCAGCAGCGACTTGTCTTCCTGCACCGTCAGGTTCAGCTTGCGGCCGAAGCGCTTTTCCAGCGCCGGCGCCACCGCGCCCAGCGCGACAGCATCCATCGGGAACGCGCTGTAAACGACGGCATCGGACGAACCGGTGCGGGCGTTCTTCAGCGAGCGGAACTGGCTGGCAATTTCAGGCAGCGCGGCGAGGCGATCGTTTTCGACCACCGCGCGCAGGAAGTTCATCGCTGGTCCGGGCAACGATTGCTTGACCACGCCGGTAATCACTTCGATCACCTGCTGGACGCGCACGTTGGGGTTGCCGGCGAGCTGCAGCAGTTGCGGGTCGGCGGCCACGGCCGCGAGCGGCTCCAGCCAGCCGGCCGCGCCTTCGAGGTCGGCCTGCGACGCCTTGAACAGCGCCTCGGCGTACGGTCTTGCGATAGTAGCGAGTTCAGCCATGGACTGTCCTGGTTAAAGCTCGGTCTTCAGGCGGCTGAGCAACTCGGCGTGAACGCCGGGATTGATCTCCTTGCGGAGAATCTGCTCGGCGCCGCGCACGGCCAGCGCTGCCACCTGCTCGCGCAGGACCTCGCGGGCCCTCACGGTCTGCTGCTCGGCCTCGGCGCGGGCGGCGGCGATGACCTTGTTGCCTTCTTCGGTGGCGCGGGCCTTGGCGTCTTCCACGATCTGCTGGCCCCGGCGCTCGGCGTCGGCCAGCAATGCAGCGGTCTCATTGCGCGATTTGGCCAACTCGGCTTCCACCCGCTGGTTGGCGGCGGAGAGTTCGGACCTGGCCTTGTCGGCGGCCGCGAGGCCGTCGGCGATCTTGCTGGCGCGCTCGTCGAGCGCGGCGGCGATCGGCGGCCACACGAACTTCATCGTGAACCCGACCAGGATCAGGAACACGATCATCTGAATGATCAGGGTACCGGTGATGCTCACTTTTTCATCCTTCACCCCGCGACGCCATGGCGTCCACGGGGATTGACGTTGATCGGATGCGGATTACTTCGGCAGGTTCGCGATCTGGGCCAGGAACGGGTTGGCGGTGGCGAACCACAGCGCGATCCCGGTGCCGATAATGAAGGCCGCGTCGATCAGGCCGGCCAGCAGGAACATCTTGGTCTGCAGCTCGTTCATCAGCTCGGGCTGACGGGCAGCCGCTTCGAGGTACTTGCTGCCCATGATGCCGATCCCGATACAGGCGCCGATGGCGCCGAGACCGATGATCAGGCCGGCGGCGAGTGCGGTGAAACTGATAACTTCCATGATTGCTCCTAAAGAACTTTGGTTAACGAGAAAAAGAAAAAGGCAGGGGAAAACGAAAACGGGTCAGTGGGAATCGTGGGCCTGGCCCAGGTACACCAGCGCCAGCATCATGAACACGAAGGCCTGCAGCGTGATGATGATCAGGTGGAACCCGGCCCAGATGGTGCCGGCGATGATGTGGCCGATGGCCAGGCCGACGCCGGTGAACGACAGCGTCCAGGCGCCGCCCATCATGGCGATCAGCAGGAAGATCAGCTCGCCGGCATACATGTTGCCGAACAGTCGCATGCCGTGCGACACGGTCTTGGCGACGAACTCGATCAGCTGCATGCCGAGGTTGACGACGCCCAGCAGCAGTGCGAAGACCGGGTTCTTGCTGGTACCAAACGGTGCCGTCACCAGCTCGTGGGCCCAGCCGCCCATTCCCTTGATCTTGATGTTGTAGATCAGGCAGGTCACCAGCACACCGACCGACAGGCCCATGGTCATCGACAGGTCGGCCGTCGGCACGACGCGCAGGTAGGCGTGCTCGGGATCGCGGCCGGTGGCGCCGTAGATCCAGTGCCAGATCGCGGGCAGCAGGTCCACCGGCAACAGGTCCATCGCGTTCATCAGCAGAATCCAGACGAACACCACTAGCGCGAGCGGGGCGACCAGCTTGCGGCTGTGCGCGTTGTGCACGATGCCCTTGGCCTGGGAATCGACGTATTCGACCAGGAACTCGACCGCGCCCTGGAAGCGGCCCGGCACGCCCGACGTGGCCTTGCGCGCGCCCAGCCACAGCAGCCAGCAGACGAGCACGCCCGTGGCGATCGAGAAAAAGATGGAGTCGAAATTGAAGACCGAGAAGTCGACGACGTTGCTCGCCTTGTGGTTCTGCAGGTGCGTCAGATGGTGAATGATGTATTCACCAGAGGTGGGTCCGTTTTCAGCAGCCATTTTTCTTCAGTTCTTCAGTTTGCGTTTCGGCTTGTAGGCCAATGCGATCCAGTACACCTTCATCGTCAGCACCAGCCCGACCAGCAGTGCGGGCCAGCTTAGCCCCGATACCCACCTCGGCGCGACCACCAGCATGGCCACCATCAAGGCGATCTTGACCATCTCCCACAACATGAACCCCAAAGCAGCGGTGCCGGCGTTCAGCGAGGAAAACCGCCCGGTCAGCCCGCGCGCAAAAACGGCCGCGGGGATCACCACGGCCGATGCGCCATATCCGGCGGACCACCCAACGTTTTGCCTCCCCGTCAGCCCCCAGGCAGCCAATGCCACGACCAGGCCCACCACCATCTGACCCGCCACGACCCGCCATGGGGAAACGGGCGGATGTTCCTCTCGCAACCGCTGCGCCTGGGCGGCGCTCAGCTGGCGGACAGGGGGCTCATCGTGCGCGTCAGGCAGCGGGGCGATTGTTTTCATGGTCTCTCGCCCTGTTAAACCGGCCTGAATTGACACAAAGCCCCTGATTATAAGTAAAAACCAGGTGGGCCTGCCGCGACCTGAGCGTCGCAGTCAGGCAATCCACGTGAAAAGTGTTTTGCCTGCAACGCACAATATGCAGTCGCCATCTTGCGGACCGCCCATGCATCAAGCCATCGTGTTTTTTCACCTCGCGCAAGGCGGCCGCTACGCCGGACAGATCATGATGTCCGTCAAAATCAAGCTTGCCCTGGGCTGGCTCGCGATCGCCACTGTGATGCTCTGGCGCTGACTTCTTTCTTTCACAATCAGGCATAGCGGCCGCTTTGCGCGAGGTGAAAAAACACGAGGGCTTGATGCATGGGCGGTCCGCAAGATGGCGACTGCGCATTGTGCGTTGCAGGCAAAACACTTTTCACTTGGATTGCCTGACTGCGACGCTCAG
>JANXVP010000155.1 GCA_025351615.1 Ramlibacter sp.
TACCGCCGTCAACGCGGCCGAGCGCGAGGCGATGGAACGCCAGCTGGTGCAGGCCCGGCTGCAGGTGCTGCAGGCCCAGGTCGAACCGCATTTCCTGTTCAACACCCTGGCCGCTGTGGACTACCTGATCGAGACCGAGCCCCCGCGCGCCTCGCAGATGCAGAAGGCCCTGATCACCTACCTGCGCGGCGCCTTGCCGCAGATGCGCGTTGAATCGTCCACGCTGGGGCGGGAAATGCGATTGATCCGCTCTTACCTGGACCTGATGAAGATGCGGATCGAAGACCGGCTGGAGGTCGTCATCGCCGTTCCTGCGGCGCTTGAAAACGCCGAGTTTCCCCCGATGATGCTGCAGTCGCTGGTCGAAAACGCCGTCAAGCACGGCATCGAACCCAGGACCGAAGGCGGGCGTATCAGTGTCTGCGCCGGCTCCACGCCGTCCCAGCTCTGGGTCGAAGTGAGTGACACCGGCGTCGGGCTCCCGGATGGAGACCTGATGGACGGCCCGACCTCGGGCACCGGCGTGGGCCTGCAGAACATTCGTGAGCGCCTGTCTGTGCTCTATCCGGCCAAAAGCCGGTTGACATTGCGTTCGGATCCGGCAACCGGCACCAAGGTGAAGATCACCATCCCTTTGCGCGTCGCTGCCCCAGGCACAGATGCGCAGCCCCATTCGACCCCGGCCAGGCCCGCCTGATGCAGGTCCCGCCCGCCAGACGGCCGCTCCGGGCTCTGATCGCCGACGACGAACGCCTGCTGCGCGAACAACTCAAGGCGCGCCTGGCGCAGGTCTGGCCGGAACTGGAACTGTGCGGGGAAGCGCGCGATGGCCTCGAGGCGGTGGACAAGGCAGACGCACTGCGGCCCGACGTGGTGTTCCTCGACGTTCGAATGCCTGGCCTCACGGGCATCGAGGCGGCCGGAGAAATCGTTTCTCTGGCCGACTGGAGCGGCGAGATCGTTTTTGTCACTGCCTACGACGAATACGCTGTTGCGGCTTTCGAGCAGGGCGCGCTGGATTACCTGCTCAAGCCAGTCGAGGCGGAACGGCTGGCCCAGACCGCGCAGCGGCTGAATTCCCGCCTTCAGGGCCGCCCACCGGCCCCGTCGGACCCGGGCGCGGCAATGGCGGGCGAAGCAGCGCTGGACGCTTTGCTCGAAAAACTGCTGCGCCTGCGCGAAAAGATGACCCGCAATGAGGCGCCGCAAAGCGAACCGCCGCTGCGCTGGATCCAGTGCAATACCGGATCAACCACGCGCCTGATCGACACCAGCGACATCCTGTTTTTCCGGTCGGACGAGAAATACACGCTGGTGCGCACCCGGCAACAGGAAGCGCTGATCCGAACACCGATCCGCGACCTGATCCCGCGGCTCGACGCCCGGCAGTTCTGGCAGATCCACCGCTCCACGATCGTGAACCTGTCGGCCATCGCAGCGGTCACGCGAGACGAGACGGGCCGCCAGCGAATCCAGATCCAGGGCGTCCCCGATGTGCTGGAGGTCAGCCGCAGCTTCGCCCACCTGTTCCGCGGTTCCTGAACGCCGCGGAGCCGGCCGGCGCTTCAGGCCGCGGGCTCGACGACCGCCACGGCAGTCTGACTGAAGCCGCCATCCACGTATGTGATCTCGGCCGTGACGCCAGCGGCGAGGTCGCTCAGCAGGAAGGCCGCGACGTTGCCGACGTCCTGGATGGTCACGTTGCGGCGGATCGGGGCGGCTGTGGCCACCACTTTGAGCAGCTTGCCGAAGTCCTTGATGCCGCTGGCCGCCAGGGTCTTGATCGGGCCGGCACTGATCCCGTTCACGCGGATGCTGCGCCCGTCGGCTGTCAGGCCGACAGCTTCAGCGAGGTAGCGCACCGAGGCTTCCAGGCTGGCCTTGGCCAGGCCCATGGTGTTGTAGTGGGGAATCGTGCGCAGGGCGCCCAGGTAGGTCAGCGTCAGCATCGCCGATTTGTCGTTGAGCATGGGCAGGGCGGCCTTGGCCAGGGCCGGGAAGCTGTAGGCGCTGATGTCAAGGGCGATCCGGAAATTCTCGCGGCTGAACCCATCCAGGAAGTTGCCGGCGATCGCCTCCCGCGGCGCAAAGCCGATGGCATGCACGAAGCCGTCGAATTTCGGCCAGGTCTGTGCCAGGTCGGCGAACAGCCTCGCGATCTGGGCGTCGTCACCGACGTCGCAATCGAAAATCAGGTGCGAGCCGAAATCCGCCGCGAACTCCGTGATGCGGTCCCTGAAACGCTCGCCCACGTAGCTGAAGGCGAGCTCTGCGCCCTGCTCGTGGCAGGCTTTGGCGATCCCATACGCGATCGAGCGGTTGGACAGCACGCCCGTAATCAACAATTTCTTGCCCGTCAAAAAGCCCATGGCCGCCTCTGGTGATAAATCTGTGCAGAATTGTCGCATGCGAGGTTTGCTGGTTGTCCTGTTGCTAGTCGTTTGCAAGTCGGCTGGCGCCGCACCGGGTTATTCGGTCTGGGGAGAGTTCAAGTACGCGCCGGGATTCACGCACTTCGACTACGTCAATCCGCGGGCCCCCAAGGGCGGCGAGCTGCGGCTGGTGGCGAATTCCCGCATTTCCACCTTCGACAAGTACAACCCGTTCACCCTCAAAGGTAGCGCGCCGTCCTATCTTGCAGACTTGCTCTTTGAGAGCCTCCTGACCGGCTCGATGGACGAAATTGGGGTTGGCTATGGCTTGCTGGCGCAAGACGTCGAAGTTGCGCCCGACGGCTTGTCCGCGACGTTCCGCCTGCGACCGGAAGCACGGTTCCACAACGGCGACACGGTCAACGCGGCGGACGTCAAGCACAGTTATGAAACGCTGAATTCAAAGTACGCGGCGCCCGCGTACAGCTCGCTACTCGCGGAAGTGGCCGGCTGCGACGTGCTGGACGCGCGAACGGTCCGCTATCGCTTCAAGCGCCGTGACCGGCAACTGCCACTGGTGGTGGGGGGCCTGCCGGTCTTCAGTGCCAAGTGGGGCGTCGAGGGCGGCAAGGCCAAGCCCTTCGACCAGGTGGTCACCGACGTGCCGATCGCGACCGGGCCCTACCGCATCGGTCCCGTGCGCTTCGGAAAGGACATCACGTACGTCCGCGATCCGGCTTACTGGGGTCGCGACCTGCCGGCGCGCCGGGGCATGAACAACTTCGACCGCATCACGGTCAAGATCTACCGCGACAACACCGCAAAGCTGGAAGCGCTGAAGGCCGGGGAATTCGACATGATGCTGTTTTACTCGGCCGGCGACTGGGCGCGCCGCCTGACGGGCCCGCGCATCGACCGGGGTGAACTGGTCAAGCAGACCTTCAATCACCGCACGCCGGATGGTTTCCAGAGCTATGTTCTGAATAACCGCTTGCAGAAGTTTCAGGACCGCCGGGTGCGGATGGCGCTGGAACTAGCCATGGACTACGAATGGATGAACCGCCAGCTGTTCCGCGGCAGCTACAGCCGGGTAAAAGGGATCTTCGGCAACACCGATTGCGAGGCAAACGGCGAGCCCTCGCCACCAGAGATGGTGCTCATGGAGCCGTTCCGGGGCCAGTTGCCGACCGAAGCTTTCGGGTCGATGGCACTCCCGCCGCGCACCGATGGCGCCAATTCGCTGCGTGGCAACCTACGGCGGGCGCAGGTGCTGCTGCAGCAAGCAGGCTGGACGTTGCGTGACGGTGCCTTGCGAAATGCCAAAGGTGAAGCGCTCACAGTTGAACTGCTGGACAGCAACGAAGGCAAGTCTGCGACGACC
>JANXVP010000275.1 GCA_025351615.1 Ramlibacter sp.
CTTTGTCGACCGGCCCGAGGCCGGCAACTACCGGTTGGGCATGCGCCTGCTGGAACTGGGCAACCTGGTCAAGGGGCGCTTGAACGTCCGCGATGCCGCCTTGCTGCCGATGCGCGAGCTGCACAAGTCGATCCAGCAACCAGTGAACCTGAGCATGCGCCAGGGCGATGAGATTGTTTACATCGAGCGGGCTTTCAGCGAGCGCTCGGGCATGCAGGTGGTGCGCGCCATTGGCGGCCGCGCTCCGCTGCACCTGACGTCGACCGGCAAGCTGTTCCTCGCTGCCGACGACCCGCAACGGGTTCGCGCCTACGCCACCCGCACAGGTCTTTCCGGCCACACCCGCAACAGCATCACGCAGTTGCCGTTGCTGGAACGTGAGCTGGCCAAGGCGCGCCAAAACGGCATTGCACGCGACAACGAGGAGCTGGAACTTGGGGTGCGTTGCATGGCCGCGGGCATCTACGACGACCAGAGCAAGCTGATTGCCGGCCTGTCGATTTCAGCGCCGGCAGACCGCCTCGACGAGGGTTGGCTCACCAAACTGCAAACCACGGCGAACAAGATTTCCGCGGCTCTGGGCCACAAGACGGAAACGGGCCGCTAGGACCCGCTTTATTGCGGCGCGCCCCGCGCGCGATTACGAACGCTGTGTGTCAGCTGTTGACCTGCCGGATCACAGTCGCTGCCGGAACCAGCGGCCGCGACTCGACCCAGCGGCGGACTCGCTCGGCATCGGCGATGCGACTCAGTTTGCCGGCCGAGTCCAGGAACACCATGATCAGCTTGCGTCCCGCGATCTTGGCCTGCATCACGAGACACTGGCCCGCTTCGGAGATGTAGCCCGTCTTCTGCAAGCCGATTTCCCACTGCGGATTCTTCACCAGCCGATTGGTGTTGTTGAAGTTGAGCGTCCGGTTGCCCACGGCAACCTGATGGGTCGGCGAAGTCGAGAGCTCACGCAACTTGGCATCGTTATAGGCGAAATTAACCAGTGTCGCGAGGTCATGCGCGCTGGACTGGTTGCGACTCGACAGACCAGTCGGCTCGACGTAGCTGGTGTCTTTCATGCCCAGCGCCTTGGCCTTGGCGTTCATCAGGGCAACGAAGGTCGGAAGACCGCCAGGGTAGGTGCGTCCCAGGGCGTGCGCGGCGCGATTTTCACTGGACATGAGCGCCAGGTGCAGCAATTCGCCGCGACTCAGCACGGTGCCGACCCGCAACCGTGAGCTGCTGCCCTTTTCAGTGTCGACGTCGTCCTGAAGGATCTCGATCAAATCCTCTGTCGGCAGCTTGCCTTCACTGACAATCACGCCCGTCATCAGCTTCGTCAGCGAAGCAATCGGCAGTACGGCTGAGTCGTTTTTGCTGAAAAGCACTTCACGCGTGTCCTGGTCGATCACGAGGGCGACACTGGACTTGAGATCCAGGTCGTCCTGGGTGGTGTGAAGACCGGCAAGCTGGCCGAACGACGGCCGCATCGGAACAAAACTCGCCAGGCGAACCGCACCGCGGTGCTTGGCCACGATGAAGCTGCGGCTGACCCGGTGCTTGCTCGCGATGGAGGAACGCGTGTCCACGGCAACAGCATGCCGCTTTGCCGCTTGGGCCGGGCCGGAAACAAAACCGATCGCCACTGCTGAGAGTGCAAGTGTTTGCAGGAAGCGGTTCAAACTTGTACGCATTTGAAAGGGTGACCTTGGCGGCATTGGCTGACTCCAGAACGCTTCGACAGTGGGTGGAGTCTACCGTGGTCCAAAAAGTTACGCAAGATCAATGACTTAGGCAGTATTTCTCACTTATCGCCTAAATCATAGGCAGTTGAGTCAGCCTTGCGCAGCAACTCGATCAGCTTTACTTTGTAACTTGTTGAGGGCATTGAGATAAGCTTTCGCAGATGCCACCACGATGTCGGGGTCGGCACCGACCCCGTTGACCACCCGTCCCGAGTTCTGCAACCGTACCGTCACCTCGCCCTGGCTTTCGGTCGAGCCGCTGATCGCGTTCACCGAATAAAGCACCATTTCGGCGCCGCTGCGAACGTGGGATTCGATCGCCTTCAATGAGGCATCGACGGGTCCGTTGCCATCCGATTCGCCCCGCACTTCCCTGCCTTGAGCGGTAAACACGACCGTGGCGTGGGGCCGTTCACCGGTCTCGCTGTGCTGCGACAACGACACAAAGCCGAACTGCTCCTTTTCGTGCATGACGCTTTCGTCGCTGACCAGCGCCAGGATGTCCTCGTCGAAGATCTCGCTCTTGCGGTCCGCCAGTTCCTTGAAGCGGGCGAAGGCGGAATTGATGTCGGCCTCGCTTTCGAGCGAGATGCCAAGATCCTGCAGCCGCTGCTTGAACGCATTGCGGCCCGACAGCTTGCCCAGCACGATCTTGTTGGCGCTCCAGCCCACGTCTTCGGCCCGCATGATCTCGTAAGTGTCGCGGGCCTTGAGCACGCCATCCTGGTGAATGCCACTCGCGTGCGCGAACGCGTTGGCGCCCACGACAGCCTTGTTCGGCTGGACCACGAAGCCGGTCGTCTGGCTGACCATCCGGCTGGCCGCGAGGATCTGCTTGGTGTCGATGTTCAGGTCGAGCCCGAAGTAGTCCCTGCGGGTCTTGACTGCCATCACGATTTCCTCGAGCGAGCAATTGCCGGCCCGTTCCCCCAGTCCGTTGATGGTGCATTCGACCTGGCGGGCGCCACCGATCTTGACGCCAGCGAGGGAATTGGCCACCGCCATCCCCAGGTCGTTGTGGCAATGCACCGACCAGACTGCCTTGTCGGAGTTGGGCACCCGCTCGCGCAGGGTTTTGATGAAATTGCCGTACAGCTCGGGCACCGCATAGCCCACTGTGTCCGGAACGTTGATGGTCGTTGCGCCTTCCGCGATCGCCGCTTCGATCACCCGGCACAGGAAATCCACGTCGCTGCGGTAGCCATCTTCCGGCGAAAACTCGACATCCGCGCACAAGTTGCGCGCAAAGCGCACCGACAACCGAGCCTGCTCCAGCACTTGCTCCGCCGACATGCGCAGCTTTTTTTCCATGTGCAGCGCCGAAGTCGCGATGAACGTGTGGATGCGCCCACGGTTCGCGCCCTTCAGCGCCTCCGCGGCCCGCGAAATGTCGCGGTCATTGGCGCGCGACAGGCAGCAGATGGTCGAATCCCTGATCGCGCCGGCGATCAGCTGCACCGCCTCGAAGTCGCCATTGGAGCTGGCCGCGAATCCGGCCTCGATCACGTCCACCTTGAGCCTTTCGAGCTGGCGCGCAATGCGCAGCTTTTCGTCCTTGGTCATGGACGCGCCGGGCGACTGCTCGCCGTCGCGAAGGGTGGTGTCGAAAATGATCAGTTGGTCTGCCATGTGGGCTCCTATCAGTTGGGGGCTGAGCTGAAGGTCTGTCCCAAAGCTTGCTGGTCGGGTCGGCGCGCCTGCGCCCGCTGCAGTCCGGAAACGATCGCCTTGAGCGATGCAGAGACGATGTTCGCGTCGATGCCGACACCAAACAGGGTCTGCCCGCCGACGCGAAGTTCGATGTAGGCGACAGCCCGGGCGTCGGAGCCCGAGCCGATTGCGTGCTCATGGTAGTCGAGCACCCGCAGTGTTTCGCCTGTGGCTGCAGCCAGGCCCTCGACGAAGGCATCGATGGGCCCGGTCCCGGCGCCGTGGATGCTGAGGCTCCGGGAGCCGACCACCACCTGCGCATCGAGCCTGACCAGCGGGCCGCTGGCGCCCTGCGTTTCCTCCAGCACCTGATGGGTCGGCGCTGCGACACTGCGCACACCGTACTCGCGCTCGAACAGGTTGAACAGGTCTTGCGCCGTCAACTCCTTGCCGGTCGCATCCATCACGGTCTGGACCACCTGGCTGAACTCGATTTGCAGCCGGCGCGGCAGTTCCAGTCCGTACTCGCTCTCCAGCAGGTAGGAAATCCCGCCCTTGCCCGACTGGCTGTTGACGCGGATCACCGCCTCGTAGCTGCGCCCGAGGTCCTTGGGATCGAGCGGCAGGTAAGGCATGTCCCAGATATCTCCCTCCTTGCGCGCGCTGAAGGCCTTCTTGATGGCGTCCTGGTGCGATCCGGAAAACGAGGTGTAGACGAGGTCCCCGGCATAGGGGTGGCGCGGATGCACCGGCAGCTGGTTGCAGTGCTCCACGGTGCGGCG
>JANXVP010000309.1 GCA_025351615.1 Ramlibacter sp.
TACAACGCCGACCAGGTGGCGCAGACCAGCAAGAACTTCACCGATTACTTCGGCCGCTTCGGTTACGCCTTCGCCCAGGTCGAGGCCAGGCCCGAGGTCGACCGCGTCAACAACCGCGTGTCCTTCGTGATCGTGGCGGACCCATCGCGCCGCGCCTATGTGCGCCGCGTCAACATCGGCGGCAACAACCGCACCCGGGACGAAGTGATCCGCCGCGAATTCCGCCAGTACGAATCGTCCTGGTATGACGGCGACAAGATCCGGCTGTCGCGGGACCGCGTCGACCGCCTCGGGTATTTCAAGGAGGTCGGGGTGGAAACCAGCGACGTGCCAGGCGCCGTCGACCAGGTCGACCTCAACGTCACCGTCGCCGAGAAACCCACCGGCAGCCTGCAGCTCGGCGCAGGTTTTTCCAGCGCCGAAAAGCTGGCGCTGTCCTTCAGCATCAAGCAGGAAAACGCGTTCGGCTCGGGCAATTACCTGGGCGTCGAAGTCAATACCAGCAAGTTCAACCGGACGATCGCCTTCAACACCGTCAACCCGTATTTCACCCCGGACGGCATTTCGCGAACCATCGACGTCTACCACCGCAGCTCCAAGCCCTACACGGACCAGGGCGGCAACTACACGCTGGTCACTTCCGGCGCGGGCTTGCGTTTCGGGGTGCCGTTCAGCGAACTCGACACGGTGTTCTTCGGCGGCAGCCTGGAGCGCACGACGATCAAGCCGGGCACCAATATTCCGGCGGCCTATCTTGCGTACGCCAGCCGTGTCGGCCTCACCAGCTATGCGGCGCCGCTGTCGATCGGCTGGGCGCGGGACGACCGCGACAGCGCCCTGGCGCCCTCCAGCGGGCGCTACCAGCGCCTGGGAACCGAGCTGGGCCTCGTGGCGGACGCCCGCTATGCCCGTGCGAACTACCAGTACCAGCAGTACATCGCCTTGAGCAAGCAATACACGCTGGCTCTCAACGGCGAAGGCGGCTTCGGCAAGGGCTTGTCGGGGCGACCGTTTCCCGTGTTCAAGAATTTCTATTCCGGTGGCCTGGGCTCGGTGCGCGGTTTCGAGCAGGGCACGCTGGGCCCGCGCGACGTCACCGGGTCGGTGATCGGCGGACCCAAGAAGGTCACCCTGAACGTCGAGGTGCTCACGCCCTTTCCTGGAGCGGGCAACGACAAGACGCTGCGCCTGTACGGCTTCGTCGACGCCGGCAACGTGTTCGGCGAAAGCGAGAAGGTCACGCTGAAGAGCTTCCGCTCGTCGGTCGGGGTCGGCGTCAGCTGGATTTCTCCCATCGGCCCGCTGCGGCTGGCCATTGCCAAGCCCATTCGCAAGTTCGCTGGCGATAGAATCCAGAAATTGCAATTCCAGATCGGAACGTCTTTCTAATGAAGCATCTTTCCCGTCAATGGCTGGTGGTTGTGCTGGGCCTGGCAGCCTTCGCGGCGCAGGCCCAGGACTTCCGTGTCGGCTTCGTCAACACCGATCGCATCTTCCGGGAAGCCAATACCGCGAAGGCGGCGCAAGCCAAGCTTGAGCAGGAATTCTCGCGCCGCGAGAAGGAGCTCAATGACGTCGGCACCAACCTGAAGACCCTGTCGGACAAGTTCGAGCGCGAGGCGCCGACCCTGTCCGAAGCGCAGAGGACCCAGCGCCAGAAGCAGCTGGTGGACCAGGACCGGGAGTTCCAGCGCAAGCGCCGCGAGTTCCAGGAAGACCTCAACGCCCGCAAGAACGAGGAACTGCAGCAGGTGCTCGAGCGCGCCAACAAGGTGGTCAAGCAGGTGGCCGAAGCCGAGAAATACGATGTGGTGCTGCAGGAAGCGGTCTACATCAACCCCAAGCACGACATCACTGACAAGGTGATCAAGGCGCTGAACGCGGCCAAGTGATGCGGCCCGGCACGGTGTGGCGCTGCATCTAGCCGCTATCGTCGAAGCGCTCGGCGGGGAGCTGCACGGCGATCCGGCCCTGCTGATCGAAGGGCTGGCTGCGCTCGACAGCGCCGGCCCCGGCGAGCTGGGCTTCCTCGGCAACCCCCGCTACCAACAGCAGCTGGCCGCCTCCCGGGCGGCCTGTGTCATTGTGGCGCCCGCCCTGCGCGAGGCCGCCATGGTACGCGGCGCCTGCATTGTCGCCGCCGACCCGTCCCTTTACTTCGCGCGCCTGACGCAGTTGTGGAAGCGGCAGGCCAAGCCTGACGCCGGAGCCGCGATCCACCCGAGCGCGGTGATCGATCCTGATGCGGTCATCGATCCGACGGCCCGTATCGGCGCGCTGTGCGTGATCGAACGCCGCGCGCGGGTCGGCGCGCAAACGGTGCTCAAGCCGCGGGTGACGGTGGGCGAGGACTGTGTCATCGGCGACCGCTGCATCGTCCATTCCGGCGTGGTGATCGGCGCCGACGGCTTCGGCTTCGCCCCCAACGCAGGCGCCTGGGAAAAGATCGAGCAGCTCGGCGCGGTGCGGATCGGCAACGACGTCGAGATTGGCGCCAACACCTGCATTGACCGAGGCGCGCTGGCAGACACCGTGATCGAGGACGGCGTCAAGCTCGACAACCTGATCCAGATCGGCCACAACGTGCGCATCGGCAGACACACCGCGATCGCGGGTTGCGCCGGCGTGGCCGGGAGCGCCACCATCGGCGCCCACTGCACCATCGGCGGCGCGGCGTCGGTGCTGGGGCACCTCCAGATCGCCGACCATGTGCATATTTCCGCCGTTTCGGTGGTGACGCGCTCGATCACGCGGGCCGGCACTTACTCCGGCTTCTTCCCCATCGACGACAATGCGGCCTGGGAAAAAAACGCGGCGACCCTTAAGCAGCTTTACCGCCTGCGCGAACGCCTCAAGGCCCTGGAGGCCCGGGAAAAAAAGTCATGATGGACATCCACCAAATTCTCAAGCAGCTGCCGCACCGCTACCCGTTCCTGCTGGTGGACCGGGTGCTGGCCCTGGACAAGGGCAAGAGCATCAAGGCGCTGAAGAACGTCACCATCAACGAACCGTTTTTCACCGGCCACTTCCCGCAGCGGCCGGTGATGCCGGGGGTGTTGATGCTCGAAGCGATGGCCCAGGCCGCCGCGCTGCTGGCCTTCGACACGATGGGGGTCAGGCTCGACGACAAGACGGTCTATTACTTTGCCGGCATCGACGGCGCACGCTTCAAGCGGCCGGTGGAGCCGGGCGACCAGCTGGTGATGGACGTGACGCTGGACCGGATGAGGTCCGGCATCTTCAAGTTCAAGGGAATCAGCCGGGTCGGCGACGAAATCGCCTGCGAAGCCGAGTTGATGTGCACCATGCGCACGATTGCGTAAGGGCGGCGCAATGGCTGTGATCCACCCCACGGCCATCGTGGAAGCCGGCGCGCAGATCGACAGTTCGGTGCGCATTGGTCCCTACACGGTGATCGGGCCGCGCGTGAAGATCGGCGCCGGCACCACCGTCGGCCCCCATTGCGTCATCGAGGGCCGTACCACCATCGGCCGCGACAACCGGATCTTCCAGTTCAACTCGCTGGGCGCGATCCCGCAGGACAAGAAGTATGCGGGCGAGCCGTGCGAACTGCTGATCGGCGACCGCAACACCGTTCGCGAATTCTGCACCTTCAACATCGGCACCGCGGCCGGCGGCGGCGTCACGCGGGTCGGCGACAACAACTGGCTGATGGCGTATGTGCACCTGGCCCACGACTGCCAGGTCGGCAGCCACACCATCTTCGCCAACAATTCGCAGCTGGCAGGGCACGTCGAAGTGGGCGACTGGGTGATCCTGGGCGGCTTTACCGTGGTCCACCAGTTTGTGCGCATCGGCGCCCATGCGATGACGGCAATGAATTCCCTGCTGTTCGCGGATCAGCCACCTTTCGTGATGAGCCAGGGCCAGCCAGCGCAGGCAAGGTCGATGAATTTCGAGGGCCTGCGCCGCCGCGGTTTCTCTGCCGGGCGGATCGCAGTGGTCAAGGCCATGCACAAGGCGCTGTATCGGGACGGCCTGACGCTGGAGCAGTCGCGTGCGCACATCGCGGCACTGGCCGGGGAGACGCCGGAGGCCGGGCCGGACGTCGCGCTGATGCTGTCCTTCCTGGACCAGGTCTCGCCCCAGCGCGGCATCGTGCGCTGAGCATGGAGGCTCCACGTTTCGCCATGGTCGCCGGTGAAGCGTCCGGCGACCTGCTGGCCGGCCTGCTGCTGGACGGGATGAAAGCGCGCTGGCCCCGGCTCACGGCCCAGGGCATCGGCGGACCGCAGATGGGCGCGCGCGGGTTCGATGCCTGGTGGCCGCAGGACAAGCTCGCCGTGCGCGGTTATGTGGAGGTGCTGCGCCACTACCGCGAGATTGTCGGCATCCGGGCCGAGCTGAAAGACCGCCTGCTGCGCCAGCCCCCCACAGCTTTTGTCGGTATCGACGCGCCGGATTTCAACCTCGACCTGGAGACGGCGCTCAAGCAGCGCGGCATCCGCACCATCCAGTTCGTCAGTCCTTCTGTCTGGGCCTGGCGCGCCGACCGCATGGAAAAGATCCGGCGTGCCACCGACCGCGTTCTGTGCATTTTTCCGTTCGAGCCCGCATTGCTGCAGCAGCACGGCATCGCCGCTATCTATGTCGGCCATCCACTGGCCAGCCTGATTCCCATGGAGCCGGACCAGGCTGGGACCCGCAAGGCGCTGGGGCTGGCGCAAGCCGGCCAGGTCGTTGCCATCCTGCCCGGCAGCCGCCGGTCCGAGATCGACTCCCTCGCCCAGCGGTTCTTCTCGGCCGCGGTCCGGATTCAACGTGCCCGTCCGGACATCCGGTTTCTGGCGCCGGCCGCGCCCGGGTTGAAGCCGGCGATAGAACAGGCCGCGCGGGCGGCAGGCCTGACCAGCGGACTGCAGATCGTCGAAGGCCAGTCGCATGCCGCGCTGGCTGCGTGCGACGTCACACTCATCGCCAGCGGCACGGCCACGCTGGAAGCGGCCCTGTTCAAGCGGCCGATGGTGATCGCCTACAACATGAACTGGCTGTCGTGGCAGCTGATACGGCGCAAGAAGCTGCAGCCATGGGTCGGCTTGCCCAACATCCTGTGCCGCGATTTCGTGGTGCCGGAACTGTTGCAGGACGACGCCACCCCTGAGAAACTCTCGGCCGCGGTCTTGGAATGGCTGGCGGCACCTGCGAGAATCACGGCCGTACAACAAAGATTCCGGACGCTGCACCTCGAGTTGCGGCGTGACACCCAGGCCCTTGCCACCGATGCCATCGAAAAAGTTATCGACACCTGAGCAAAAACCGCTGGCCTGGGACCCGGTCGGCCTCATGGCGGGCGTGGACGAGGCGGGGCGCGGGCCGCTGGCGGGCCCGGTGGTAGCGGCAGCGGTCATCCTCGACGACAGCAAGCGCATTCGCGGTCTGGCGGACTCCAAGGTGCTGTCACCGCTGCAGCGAGACAGGCTTTACGACCTGATCCGCGAAAAGTCGTTGTGCTGCGCCGTCGGCGTGGCCAGCGTGGAAGAGATCGACACGCTCAACATCCTGCACGCCACGATGCTGGCGATGAAGCGCGCCGTCGAAGGGCTGCGGCTGAAGCCGGTGAAGGTGCTGGTCGATGGCAACCGGCTGCCGAAATGGGACGTGCTGGCGGAGGCCATCGTCGGGGGCGACGCGAAGATCAAGTCGATCTCCGCGGCCTCGATCCTCGCCAAGGTCCATCGAGACCGGCTTTGCATGACCCTGGACGAGGAATTTCCCCACTACGGCTTCGCGGCGCACAAGGGCTACGGCACACCCGAGCATTTGGCGGCGCTGCGTGTGTATGGCGCCTGCCGCCACCACCGGAAGTTTTTCGGCCCGGTGGCGGCCACTTTCATGACGCCGGACGGGCAGACCATCGTCCTGAAGGTGGCGTGAGCCGCCCGGCCAGCGGGGAACAGCGGTGACCCAGGACGGTCCCCAAGTCGTCACGTCGCGCGACAACGCCTTGCTCAAGGAGCTGCGCCGGCTGGCGCAGGACAGCACCGCCTACCGCAAGCAGGGCCGCATCTGGCTGGAAGGCGATCACCTGTGCCGCGCCGCCCTGGCGCACGGCCTGAAGCCGACACTGGCGGTGTTTGCGGAAAGCTTCTGGCCGCAGGCCCGCACCGAGTGGAGAACGGCCGCGGCCAAGACGGTGCTGGTTGCCGATTCGCTGTTCAACGGCCTGAGTGGCCTGGAGTCACCCGCGCCGATGGCGTTCGTTATCGACCTGCCGTCCGCTCCGGCGCTCGACCCCAATGCAGCGAGCGTGATCCTGGACCGGGTGCAGGACGCTGGGAACGTCGGCGCAATCCTGCGCAGTGCGGGGGCGTTCGGCTTCCGGCAGGTGATCGCGCTGAAAGGGACGGCGGCACTGTGGAGCGCCAAGGTGTTGCGCGCCGGGATGGGCGCGCATTTCGGACTGCGGCTGCTGGAATCGGCCGAGCCGGCGGTGCTGGCTGCGCTGGCCGTTCCCATCCTCATGACCAGTTCGCACCATGGCGACACGCTGCACCAGGCAACGCTGCCATGGCCCTGCGCCTGGGCGCTGGGCCATGAGGGGCAGGGGGTCGGTGACGCGGTGCGGGCGTTCGCCAGCCAGACCGTGCGCATTGTGCAGCCCGGCGGTGAGGAGTCGCTGAACGTGGCCTGTGCCGCCGCGATCTGCCTGCACGCCAGCGCCATCGCGCACGCCGGCTGACAGCGTGGCCGAATGCACCTCGCCAGCGAAAGAGCACCCTGGCCGGTTATAATCAAAGGCTTTCCCGCAAACCCCCGTACGCCTAGCGCAGCCCAGCCACTCCCTCAAACAACAGCACCATCGAGAGTCCGCTCTTGAGCGCGTTTGGGCGTACCGTAATCATCCGGAGAACCCAGTGCTTTTGTCTCAACAGGGAACCGCCCCTCCCGCCATCGTGGCGCTCGCAGACGGCACGGTCTTTATCGGCATTTCGATCGGAGCCACCGGTTCCGCCACCGGCGAAGTGGTGTTCAACACCGCGATCACCGGCTACCAGGAAATCCTCACCGACCCGAGCTACCGCCAGCAGATCGTGACCCTCACGTATCCGCACATCGGCAACTACGGTGTCAACGAGGAAGACGTCGAAGCCTCGAAAGTCCATGCCGCCGGGCTGATCATCCGCGACCTGCCGCTGATCGCTTCCAACTTCCGGTCGCACCTGACGCTGGCGCAGTACCTGCAGCGCGAAAATACGGTCGCCATCGCCGACATCGACACGCGCAAGCTCACCCGCCTGCTGCGCACCGGCGGCGCCCAGAACGGTGCCATCGTCGCGCTTGCTGCCGGCCAGGAGGTCACGTCGGCACTGGTCGACCAGGCCGTTGCCCAGGCGCGGCGCACGCCGTCGATGTGCGGCCTGGACCTGGCCAGGGATGTGTCGGTGCGCAAGCCGTACGACTGGACCCAGACCGAGTGGGCGCTGGGCGAGGGCTATGGCGAACTGCAGACCCCCCGGTACCACGTGGTCGCCTTCGACTACGGCATCAAGAACAACATCCTGCAGATGCTGGCCGAGCGCGGCTGCCGCGTCACAGTGGTGCCGGCCCAGACTTCGGCAGCCGAGGTCAGGGCGCTGGAGCCCGATGGCGTGTTCCTGAGCAACGGCCCCGGCGATCCGCAGCCCTGCGACTATGCGATCGAGGCCACACGCGAGCTGGTCGACGCCGGTTACCCGACGTTCGGTATCTGCCTGGGACACCAGATCCTGGCATTGGCCTGCGGCGCCAGGACCTTCAAGATGAAGTTCGGCCACCATGGCGCCAACCATCCGGTGAAAGACCTGGACACCAACCGCGTCAGCATCACCAGCCAGAACCATGGTTTCGCGGTGGACGAGACCAGCCTGCCGGCCAACCTGCGCGCCACCCATGTCTCGCTGTTCGACGGCACGCTGCAGGGGCTGGCCCGCACGACATCGGCTACTTGTTCGACCGGTTCACCGGCCTGATGGACCGGGCCGCAGAAGAGAAGAAGTAAATGCCGAAAC
>JANXVP010000177.1 GCA_025351615.1 Ramlibacter sp.
CGAGCAGCAAAGCGTATTGACCGCAACGCAGCATGGCTACGGCAAGCGCACCTCTATTGCGGAATACACCCGCCATGGACGCGGTACAAAAGGCATGATCGCCATCCAGCAAAGCGAACGAAATGGCAAGGTTGTTGCGGCAACCCTGGTTCATGCCGATGATGAGATCATGCTGATCACCGACAAGGGTGTGCTGGTGCGCACGCGGGTCAGCGAGATCCGCGAACTCGGACGTGCCACCCAGGGCGTGACGCTGATCGGCCTGGACGAGGGCTCGAAACTCAGCGGCCTGCAGCGCATTGTGGAAAATGACGCCAATCCGGCCGATTCCGATGCCGCGGAGCCGGGGCTTGACGAACCCGGCGAAGCCTGATCGGCAACGGGCCATGGCGCCGGGGCGCCGGCACGACCCGGGCTGCAGGGTTTTTTTATGAGTAAGACCACCAAAAATCTGGGCCAGCTGCGAACCGCGATCGACGAGGTCGACCGCGAGTTGCTGGCCCTGCTCAATCGCCGCGCCGCTTTCGCCAATGAAGTCGGCGCACTCAAGCGCGCCGAAGGTTCGCCGGTCTTCCGCCCCGAGCGCGAAGCCCAGGTGATCAACAGCCTGCAGGCGGCCAACGCGGGTCCCCTGAAAAGCGGGAACGTGGCGACCATCTGGCGCGAGATCATGTCGGCATGCCGCGCGCTCGAAGCACCGCAGCGCGTCGCCTATCTCGGTCCCGCCGGCACCTTCAGCGAGCAGGCCGCCGTCCAGTTCTTCGGCTCCAGCATCGAACACGTTCCCTGCGTCAACTTCGACGAGGTGTTCCACGCCGCGACCGCCGGCACCGCCGATTTCGGCGTGGTTCCGGTGGAAAACAACAGCGAAGGCGTCGTCACCCGGTCACTCGACCTGCTCCTGCAGTCTCCACTGCACATCGTCGGCGAGGTGAGCCTGCTGGTTCGCCACCACCTGCTGCGCCTGGCCAGTTCGCTGGAAGGCATCGATGTGGTGCTGGCCCATCCCCAGGCACTGGCCCAGTGCCAGGCCTGGCTGACCAAGCACCTGCCCACGGCGGAGCGGCGCGCCGTGTCCAGCAATGCCGAAGGCGCACGCCTGGCCGCCAGCAACCCGGCCTGGGCCGGGATCGCCAGCGAGCGCGCCGCCAGCGAATTCGGGCTCCACGTCGCGACCCACGCCATCCAGGACGACGCCTTCAACCGCACCCGTTTTGCCGTGATCTGCCTGCCGCAGACGCTGCAGGCGCCACAGGCCTCCGGCCGGGATTGCGTCAGCGTGATCGTGTCGGTGCCCAACCGGCCGGGCGCGGTGCACGACATCCTGGTGCCGCTCAAGCAGCACGGGGTGTCCATGACGCGCTTTGAATCGCGCCCCGCCCGCTCCGGCCAGTGGGAATACTATTTCTACATCGACCTGCAGGGCCACCCGTCGCAACCGCACGTCGCCGCCGCGCTCAAGGACCTGCAGGCGCTGTGCGCTTTCTACAAGGTCCTGGGCACCTACCCAGTCGAGGAATGATGGATACCTTCAATGTTTGAGCAGTTGGGGCTGATCGGCTGCGGCCTGATGGGCGGCTCGTTTGCGCTCGCGCTCAAGCGCGCCGGCCTGGTCAAGCGGGTGGTCGGCTACAGCAAGTCGCCGTCCACGACGGAGCGGGCGCGCCAGATGGGCGTGATCGACGTCGAGGCGCCCTCCGCCCTGCTCGCGGTCTCCGGCGCCGACATCGTGCTGCTCGCGGTCCCGGTCGCCGCGACCGAAGCCACGCTGAAGGCGATCCGGCACCTGGTCAACAACGACATGCTGATCATGGACGTCGGCTCGACCAAGCGCGACGTGGTCGACTCGGCCCGCCGGGTGCTGCGGGACCACATCGGCTCGTTCGTGCCCTGCCATCCCATCACCGGCAAGGAAGTGTCCGGCGTCGACCATGCCGATCCCGACCTGTACACCGGCAAAACCGTGATCCTGACACCGATCGATCGGACTCAGGTGTCGCAGTTAAAGCGCGCGAACGACGTCTGGCAAGCGCTGCAATGCAACGTCATTCAAATGTCCCCCGATGCGCACGACGCGGCGTTCGCGGCGGTGAGCCATCTCCCGCACCTGATTGCGTTCGCGTTGATGAACGGAATCACCGGCCAGCAAAACGGCAAGGATTTCCTGGCGCTGGCCGGCCCGGGATTTCGCGATTTCACGCGCATTGCGGCAAGCGACCCGAAGATGTGGCGCGACGTGCTGCTGGCCAACAAGCAGGAACTGCTTGACCAGTCCAGGTCGTTCCAGCGCGCGCTGCAGGCGATGGAGCTGATGATCAGCAACAGCAACGGCGAAGCGCTGGAAGAATCGATCGGCAACGCCAGCCGCGCCCGCGCCGGCTGGCGCATGGGTCCGCCGAAAAAATGAGTTTGCCGGGGTCCTGATGTTTGCGACGGCCTTCCTGGACATCCCGCCGCTGGCGAGTGCGCAGGGCATCGTGCGGCTGCCCGGCTCAAAAAGTATCTCCAACCGCGTCCTGCTGCTGGCGGCGCTCAGCGCCGGCACCACCGCTGTTCAGGATCTGCTGGAATCCGACGACACGCAGGTGATGCTCGACGCCCTGCGCGCTCTCGGCTGCAGCGTCCGGCAAGACGGGCCGGCGCTGGAGATCACAGGGCTCGACGGCCAGGCTCCCAAAGGCCCCGCAAAGCTGTTTCTGGGCAACGCCGGAACGGCGATGCGGCCCCTGACCGCCGCGCTGGCGGTGCTCGGCGGCGACTTCGAGCTCAGCGGCGTGCCACGGATGCACGAGCGTCCGATCGGCGACCTGGTGGACGCACTGCGGCAGATCGGCTGCCGCATCGAGTACCTGGGCACCGAAGGCTTTCCGCCGCTGCGGATCGGCTGGCCGCAATTGAAACTCAATGCACCGATCCAGGTCCGGGGGGGCGTGTCCAGCCAGTTCCTCACTGCCTTGCTGATGGCGCTGCCACTTGTCGCCAAGCTGGATTTGGTCATCGAGGTGGTCGGCGAGCTGATCTCCATGCCTTACATCGAGATCACGCTCAAGCTGCTGGAGCAGTTCGGTATCGCCGTGCGGCGCGAGGGCTGGGCGCGCTTCACTATCCCAGCCGGCAGCCGCTACCAGTCGCCAGGGCGCATGAACGTCGAGGCCGATGCGTCTTCCGCGAGCTATTTCATCGCGCTGGGCGCGATCGCCGCGACGGCCGCCGCGCCGCTGCGCGTACAGGGCGTGGGACTGGACTCGATCCAGGGCGACATCCGCTTCATCGAGGCTGCGCGCCTGATGGGCGCGCAGGTCGACGGCGAAGCGAACGGCCTGTCGATCCGGCGCGGTGCGTGGCCACTGAAGGCGATCGACCTCGACTGCAACCACATCCCGGACGCGGCGATGACACTGGCCGTCATGGCGCTTTACGCCGACGGGACGACCACGCTGCGGAACATCGCGAGCTGGCGTGTGAAGGAAACAGACCGCCTCCGCGCGATGGCAACGGAGCTGCGCAAGCTGGGCGCGCAGGTGGAAGAAGGCGCCGATTTCCTGCGGATCACGCCGCCGGATAGCGCCGGCTGGAAGGCCGCCGTGATCCACACCTATGACGATCACCGGATCGCGATGTGTTTTTCGCTTGCGGCGCTCAACCCCGCAGGGCTGCCGGTCCGCATCCTGGACCCGAAATGCGTTGCGAAGACATTTCCGGATTACTTCGAAGCCCTGTTCTCGCTGGTGCGCACGCCTGTGGCGAAAATCCCGGTGCTCTGCATCGATGGCCCGACCGCCTCCGGCAAAGGGACGCTCGCGTCCGAGGTGGCGCACCGCCTGGGCTATCACTATCTCGATTCCGGTGCTCTCTACCGCCTGACCGCCCTGGCAGCCGGCCGCGCGGGCCTGGCCCTCACACCGGTCAACGAAGCCGCGATCGCCAGGCTGGCGCAGACCTTGCCGGTGCGTTTTTTGCAGGCACGGGTGATGCTGGCCGGCGCCGACGTGACCGAGGCAATCCGCACCGAGGAAGCCGGCATGAACGCGTCGAAGGTGTCCGCCCTGCCCGCCGTGCGGACCGCCCTGCTCGCCCTGCAGCACAGCTTTCGCCGGCTGCCGGGCCTGGTGGCCGACGGCCGCGACATGGGCACCGTCGTGTTCCCGGACGCACCGGTCAAGGTCTACCTCACCGCCAGCGCTGCCCAACGTGCCGAGCGTCGGCATAAGCAGTTGATTTCAAAGGGATTTCCCGCTACAATCGAGGGTCTTCGGCAGGATTTGGAGGCGCGCGACACACGGGATTCGTCCCGGCCCGTCGCGCCCCTGAAACCAGCCCCGGATTCCCTTCTTCTGGATAACTCCAACCTGTCGATTGAAGAATCGGTGGCCAGGGTGCTCCAGTGGTGGGAAGCAAAGCAGCTGTTCAAATCCGTTTGAACGGCATACGGTCCACGCCGCCCCTCTCGCGCGACAGCGCCCCGGGCAACGTGGTTGTTCAACTTCACCGCGGTCCCAAGCCGCAACAAACGCCGTCTCAGTCCTAGAAACATTCCGCGTGGCAATGTCGCCTTTTTCGCGGATGGAAACCTGCTGACGCGCAAGGAAATATCAATGTCTGAATCCATGGAATCTTTTGCCTCGATGTTCGAGGAATCGCTGACGCGCTCCGAAATGCGCGCGGGCGAAGTGATCACCTCCGAGGTGGTCCGTATCGAGCACAGCTTCGTGGTCGTGAATGCCGGCCTCAAGTCCGAAGCCTATGTGCCGATCGACGAATTCAAGAACGACAAGGGCGAGATCGAAGTCCAGGTCGGCGACTTCGTGTCGGTCGCGATCGACGCGATCGAGAACGGTTACGGCGACACCATCCTGTCGCGTGACAAGGCCAAACGCCTCGCCTCCTGGATGAGCCTCGAGAAGGCACTGGAATCCGGCGAATTCGTCACCGGCACCACCAGCGGCAAGGTCAAGGGCGGCCTGACGGTTCTCGTCAACGGCATCCGCGCCTTCCTGCCGGGCTCGCTGATCGACACCCGTCCGATCAAGGACCTGACGCCGTACGAAAACAAGACGATGGAGTTCAAGGTCATCAAGCTGGACCGCAAGCGCAACAACGTGGTTCTCTCCCGCCGCGCGGTGGTCGAAGCCTCGATGGGCGAAGAGCGCGCCAAGCTGATGGAAACGCTGAAGGAAGGCTCCGTCGTGCGCGGTGTCGTCAAGAACATCACCGAATACGGTGCGTTCGTTGACCTCGGCGGCATCGACGGCCTGCTGCACATCACCGACATGGCCTGGCGCCGTGTCCGCCACCCGAGCGAAGTCGTTCAGGCCGGCCAGGAAATCACCGCCAAGATCCTCAAGTTCGACACCGAGAAGAACCGGGTCTCGCTGGGTTTGAAGCAGATGGGCGACGACCCGTGGATGGGCGTCAACCGCCGCTATCCGCAAGGCACCCGCATGTTCGGCAAGATCACCAACATCGCCGACTACGGCGCGTTCGTGGAACTCGAGCCCGGCATCGAAGGCCTGGTGCACGTCTCCGAGATGGACTGGACCAACAAGAACGTCGCCCCGAGCAAGATCGTTGCATTGGGTGACGAAGTCGAAGTCATGGTGCTGGAGATCGACGAAGACAAGCGCCGCATCAGCCTGGGCATGAAGCAGTGCAAGGCCAACCCGTGGCAGGAATTCGCGCAGAACACCAAGCGCGGCGACCGCGTCAAGGGCCCGATCAAGTCGAT